>JBGMQW010000016.1:0-28422 GCA_048060815.1 Thiohalomonadales bacterium
AATCAATTAGTTATATAAATTTAGTTATTTTATAAACGGAATTAGTTGGTCTTAAAACGATTGGTTTTATGTTATTAAACTAGATTTATAAATGTAAAATTACTTGATATGTCAATTTGTGACCAATTCTGTCATACGACTAGTCTCCGTAAATAGTAAATTTCAAAAATATTGATGAGATAAATTATTGATTCACATCATTTATTGCTATCATAAGCTTTAAAATGGATGTATTTTACTAAAAATTAAGGATGTAGTTCAGAATGTTGTATTGTGTAATTAAAGAAATATCATGACAAAGCCTAATATCTATCCAGTTATACTATTAATAACATATACTAATATTAGTGTTTAATAATTAGGCCAAATATCTGATCATGAAACTGGATTTAGACAGTATCTCGAAGCTTCGATTACCTCCAAATTGGCGTAATTTGCTACTCGATCTACCAAATCAGCCAGGTTTTTCAAAAATACCAATTATATTGACTGGTTTAATGATCCTTTTGCTTACATCCAGTTTGGCTAAATTTACCTGGATGTTATTTAGTGTTGATTCTGATATTACAAATTCCAGATCATCACAACCATTTGTATTAAAAAGAAATATAAACATTCAAAGTGTGCGGTTACGGGATGTTGCAAGTCTCAGCCTTTTTGGTAAAGCTGAAGAAAAGAACATTATCGCGACTGAGAAAGAGCTGATTGATGCTCCCGATACCCGACTTCAGTTAACCTTAAAAGGCTTACTGGCTCTTGACGATCCTACGCGAGCAATCGCGATTATTGCGGATAATAATGGTAAGGAAAAACATTATTTAGCGGGCGCCACTTTACCCGGAAATGCAAAATTACATACGATCTATGCTGATCGGGTTATATTGTCGCGCGCTGGTCGTCTTGAAACGTTACGTTTACCAAAAACAAAACTATCTGAAGGTGCTGTTGTCAGAAAAACAGTGCAAACAAAATCACGCCAGGTTAAAGGTGGTAATGGTTTAAAAGCAATGCGTGAGAATTTAATCAAAAATCCTCAAGATGTCTGGAAAAATATCCGTATTGAACCGAAAATGTCTAAATCAGGCGGTATTCAAGGTTATACTTTGAGTCATAAAGATAAACAATTAATGCGTAGTCTCGGAATTCGCAAATCAGATGTAATTACATCCGTAAATGGTATGCCACTTAATGATCCAACCAGTCTTTATCAAATACTCGATATTTTGAAAACAACACAACAATTAAATTTATCCATAATTCGAAATGGAACCGAACAAACATTAAGCATCGATATGATGTAGTACAATATGAATTTACACAATATAATTATAAAAACGGTGTTACGATGTCTTTAATTAAAAATAAAGAATACTGGAATGAATAGTAATTTAAATAAAGGATTAATGAATTATATGCTCAATTTTAGCAAACGTATGGTATTAGCATTCGTGATACTAATTGGGTTTGGTATTACCTCAGTTACTGCGGCAGAACAATTAACATTAAATTTTACCGATACCGACATAAATGCTGTGATTGGTGCGGTGTCTGAAATGACCGGGAAAAATTTTATTGTTGATCCACGAGTTAAAGGCAAGGTTACGATAATATCGAATAAATCAATGAATGCTGATGACGTTTATCAAGTATTTTTGTCTATTTTAAAAGTACATGGTTTTGCAGCAATTCCGGGGAAAAACGTTACAAAAATTGTACCTGAAGTTAATGCAAAACAAGATGCTGTACCGACCTATACCCGTAAACGTAAAAATGTAGGTGATGAATTTGTAACGCAGGTTGTCGAAGTTAAACACGTTAATGCCGCACAATTGGTTCCAATCTTAAGACCACTGGTACCGCAACGGGGTCACCTGGCAGCCTATCCAGCTTCAAATATATTAGTGATTTCTGACAGTGCGGCAAATATAAATCGATTAATGAAAATTATTCGACGAATTGACCAGGCGACAGGTGATGAACTTGAAATTATTGAATTAAAATTTGCATCTTCATCAGACATTGTTCGGGTTCTCACCCAACTAACACGACAAGGTGCAAAGACGGCTGGTGGTACCAAGCTAAAAATTATTGCAGATGATCGTACTAATAGTATTATTTTAGGTGGTGACAAAACGCGTCGACTTAAAATACGGGCAATCATCGCACATTTAGATACTGAAGTTGATATCGGTGGTTCTACACATGTTGTTTATTTACATTATGCGAATGCCAAAGATATGGTTAAAGTATTAACCGGTGTTAGTAAAAATATCGGGAAAAAAACAAAAGGCAAAAAAGTGCCCGGTTCATCAGGTCCTCTAAATAAAAAAATATCAATCCTGGCTGATGAAACAACCAATGCTTTAGTTATTTATGCATCACCAGATGAATTTAGGACTTTAAGAAAGGTGATTAAAAAACTGGATATTCGACGGGCACAAATTTTAATTGAAGGTGTGATGGCTGATCTTTCAATGGATGCGACAAATGAATTTGGTGTTTTGTGGGGGGCTGCGAAATTTGATAGTGCGGGTACTAAGATTGTTGGTGGCCCGGTTGCTGGTACACAATATGGAATTGGAACGGGTAGTCTTGCGGGTTTAGCAGCAACACCACCCGTACTTGGCGGTGGATTAAGTGTAGTCCTTGGTAGTTTCAGCGGAAGTATTAAGGCTCTGGTACGTGCATTAGAAACGGATGCTTCAACCAATATCTTATCGACACCATCGATATTAACTATGGATAATGAGGAAGCTATTCTCACGGTAGGACGACAAGTTCCATTTACTACCGGCAGTTATTCCAGTACTGGTACCGGTGGTGCTACTAATCCTGGTAATCCATTTCAGACCATTGAACGAGAAGATGTTGGTTTAACCTTAAAAATTACACCACAAGTGAATGAAGGTGATGCCATCAGATTGGAGGTTGACCAGGAAGTTTCGGCATTAGGTGCTGGTTCCCTAGGTGGACAGCCTGTTACCTTTAATCGTTCAATTAAAACCACAGTGATGGTGGAAGACGGACAAATGATTGCATTAGGTGGACTTTTAGCAGAGGAATTAAAAGAAAATGAAGAAAAGGTTCCATTACTGGGCGATATTCCTGTTTTAGGCTGGTTGTTTAAGTATCAAACTAGTTCGAAAGTTAAAAAGAATTTTATGATATTTTTAGCGCCCAAAATTCTTAAAGATTCATCTGAACAAGCACTGGTAGCGGGGGCTAAATATAATTATATCCGTAAATTTCAACAGGATATTCGAGACGATGGTGTAAATTTAATGAATAATAATGAATCACCATTATTACCTGAATTTAAGGAGTTTTTATTATTACCGGAACTTTATCAAAGAAGTGTATCCGGTAGTGCTTCTGAAATAAAATCACAGGATAATAGTAAAATTGATGACGCTTCAAAAATCAGTATTCCACCTGAACTAAATGACGTTCCGCTAAAAGACGTAAATCCTGCTGAAAAGTTAATGTACCAGCAAGAATTCAATTCGCAACGAAATAAAGAATTAATACTCAATGGAGATGTATTTTGAATGCTGATTTGAATCAGCCTGGTTTAACATCTCCTGAATCACAAAATGATTCCGGCCTGAAACCCAATCTGGAATCTGATTTAACTTTAGAGCCAGAATCAAATATTCTGGATAAGAAAAGTCTGAAAGAAAACAACAAAGACCATGCAAATTTTGATTTACCGTATAATTTTGCAAAACGGCATGGTGTCCTAATCGACGAAATTCATGAGGATGTGATCGATATTCGACATCGCCCCCATATCTCTACTCAAACTATTATTGAATTAAAACGTTATTTACCGGGTTCGATTGAACTTCATCAAATCTCGGTCGATGAATTTGATAAATTGCTGCAAGACAAATACGAGTCTCAATCAAATGATGCGATGGAAATGATTGAAGGTTTGGGGGATGAGTTTGATTTAAACAGTATTGCTGAAGAGTTAGCCGAACCTGAAGATTTACTGGAATCTCAGGATGATGCACCGATTATTCGCTTAATTAATGCATTGTTAACTCAAGCAATAAAAGAAGATGCATCTGATATTCATATCGAACCTTTTGAAACTCGAATGACAGTAAGAATGCGGGTAGATGGTGTGCTAAGAGAAGTTTTACAACCACAAAGAGCGTTGGCTCCCTTGATTACCTCAAGAATAAAAATTATGGCAAAACTGGATATTGCTGAGAAACGCTTACCCCAGGATGGTCGTATTTCGTTACGTATCGCCGGTCGTTCGGTTGATGTCCGGGTTTCCACCCTGCCATCGGGTCATGGTGAACGTATTGTAATGCGCTTATTGGACAAACAGGCCGGTCGTCTGGATTTATTCCAGCTTGGTATGTCAATGGAAAATCAGGTAACCATGGATCGTCTGATTCACAAACCTCATGGTATCGTTTTAGTTACCGGGCCAACCGGCTCAGGTAAGACCACAACCTTGTATGCTGGAATGCAGCGTTTAAACGACAGTAAATTTAATATTATGACGGTCGAAGATCCAATTGAATATTATATTGACGGCATTGGGCAAACACAGGTAAATACTAAAGTTGACTTGACTTTTGCACGAGGTTTACGCGCTATTCTACGACAAGATCCGGATGTTGTAATGGTGGGTGAAATTCGGGATTTAGAAACTGCTGAAATTGCAGTGCAGGCTAGTTTAACGGGGCATTTGGTATTTTCTACCTTACATACCAATACTGCGGTAGGTGCGGTAACACGATTACGTGATATGGGAGTAGAACCATTTTTATTGTCATCGAGTTTAATAGGCGTGTTAGCACAACGCTTAGTGCGAAAACTATGTGTTCACTGTAAAGCACCACGAACCCCGGATGTTGCAGAATTTGCAGTATTAGGTCAGGAACCCGGTGAAGGAATCGAGATATATGAGCCGGTAGGTTGTGAAGAATGTAACAACATGGGTTATCGTGGTCGCTACGGTATCTATGAACTTGTTGAAATTGACGATACTTTTCGAACAATGATTCATGATGGTAGTGGTGAGCATGAACTCGAAAACTATGCACGGAAAAATTCAGAAAGTATTCGCAGTGATGGATTACGACGTGTTTTAGCCGGAGAGACCACACTGGAAGAAGTTCTGCGTGTGACACGTGAGGACTAGTTATGGGTGCCTTTGAATACGCCGCATACGATAAGAGTGGCAAACAGAAAAAAGGTGTCCTGGAGGGTGATTCTGCCCGACAAATCAGGCAAAAATTACGTGAGCAGAATCTTTATCCAATTTCAGTTGATGCTGTTATTGATAAAGAAAGCGGTTCTGCCGGAAAAGATAGTGCTTTTACATTTAAGCGTGGTATCAGTGCAGCAGATATGGCATTGATGACCCGGCAACTGGCGACATTAACACGTTGTGGTTTGCCATTGGATGAGGCAACGGGCACAGTTGCAAGACAATCAGAAAAACCACGACTTAAAAGTTTATTAATGGGTGTCCGTAGTAAAATAATGGAAGGACATACTCTGGCTGATGGCCTGGGTAGTTATCCACATGTATTTCCGGATTTATATCGTGCCACGGTGGCAGCAGGTGAAACATCGGGTCATCTGGATGCGGTATTAGAACGGTTAGCGGATTATACAGAATCCAAGCATCACCTTTCTCAACGTATAAAGGTTGCCATGTTTTACCCGGCAATATTAACTGTGATGGCCGTAACCATTGTTATTGGTCTGTTAACCTATGTTGTACCACAAATAGTAGAAGTTTTTGATAACACTGGACAGGAGTTACCCGCTATCACCCGGGCATTAATTGGTGCCAGTGATTTTATTAGAGAAAATTTTTTAATATTACTTGGGATTATTATAGCTGCTGTAATGGCTTTTATTTCGATGAATAAAAATCCGGTCACACGTGAAAAAATACATCTGATTCAATTAAAGTTACCAATAATTTCAAAATTAGTTCGGGGTGTTAATACCGCACGTTTTTCCAGAACCTTGAGTATTTTAGTGGCAAGTAATGTGTCATTGTTAGAAGCAATGAGAATAGCATCTCAAGTATTAAGTAATATTCCAATGCAAAAAGCTGTTGCTGACGCAACAGAAAAAGTTAAGGAAGGTGCCAGTTTAGCCAAATCATTAGAACAAAGTGGTTATTTTCCACCAATGATGTCAAACCTGATAGCCAGTGGTGAAGTGAGTGGAAATCTTGAAGAAATGCTGGAACGCGCATCGTTAAATCAGGAAAAAGAATTAGATGGTTTAATTTCAGCAATCATGGGAATGTTAGAACCAATGTTGATTTTAATAATGGGTGGCGTAGTTTTAATTATTGTACTTGCCATCTTGTTACCGATATTTGATATGAATAATTTAGTTGGATAATAAATTAATTGAAATTTCTAAAATTTTAATAGGTATTAATTTTAAATTGTGAACAGGAAATAATTATTATGAATACAAGATATGGAAATAAAAGAATAAAATATCAAAGTGGTTTTACTTTGATTGAAGTAATGGTGGTAGTTGTTATTCTAGGTATTCTAGCAGCGGCTATAGTACCAAATATTATGAAAAATCCGGAAAAAGCCCGTATTGCTCGAGCTAAAAGTGATATTAGTACCATTGAAGGTGCTGCCAGTATGTATAAGTTAGATAATTTTAATTATCCAAGTACGGATCAGAGTTTAGAAGCATTGGTAACAAAACCGTCAGGAACACCCGAAGCGAAACACTATAATAAAGGTGGTTATTTAAAGAAAATTAAAAAAGATCCATGGGGGCAGCCTTATCAATATTTAAGTCCCGGTGTTCACGGTGATATCGATATTTATTCTCTAGGTCCAGATCAACAACCAAGTGATGATGATATTGGTAACTGGAATCTTGAATAAAACAGAATTTAAACTGTGTTAAAACAAAGATTAGCCAAAAATAACGGGTTTACTCTTATTGAGCTTATGGTAGTGGTAGCGTTGATTGCTATCGTAATGGGGTCTGTTGTCTTATCTGTAGGTGATGGAGGAAAGTTAGATCGACTTGAAATAGAAACCAAACGAATGTCAGCACTCATTAAATTATTAGGCGAAGAGGCAATATTAAAAAATAAAGAATTTGCAGTTGTTATTGATGAAACTGAATATGATTTCCAGGAATTGGATAAAAACAATAAATGGAAATCATTGGAAGGTGATGCTGTCTTTCACAAAAGGAAAATAACAGATAATTCTATTATAGAAATGATCCTGGAAGATTTTGATGTGGATTTTGAGGCTCAAAAAGAAAAAGAAGATGTTAAAATATTTTTATTATCCAGCGGTGAGATGTCACCATTTGAAATAAAAATTAAAGATGTTGAAACTGAGGCGTATTTTATGATAACCGGTTCCATGGTGGGTGCTCTAAAAATTGAAGGGCCATTTCAACCAAACCAGGATTAATATAACGTTATCAAATTATTAACAATGAAAGTTATGTGTAAACATTATTTTATAAAAGGTTTTACTTTACTGGAAGTGTTAGTTGCACTGGCCGTGTTATCCATTGCAATGATTCCATTAATTAAGACGCCAATTGCTATTGCTAGTAATCAAAGTTATTTAAAAGCAAAAACATTTGCTGAATATGTTGCATTAAATAAAATTGCAGAGTTGCATTTAGAACGTAATTTTCCCCCATTAGGTACAAAAGAAGGCTCAGAGTTAATGGCTGGTCGAGAGTTGTTCTGGAAATCAACAATAAAAAATGCAAATTCAATGTTTAAAAATATTAGAAGAATAGAATTAACAGTTTATGATAGTGAAGATGATGACGCTGCCGAAATTCTAAAAATGATTTCATTGGTTGGAAATCCAAAATGAAATATAAACTTGGTTTTACATTATTGGAATTATTGATTGCAATGTCGATATTTGCAACTATTGCGGTAATTTCCTATAGCGGTCTGTCATCAATGCTAAAGATAAGTAAGTCGGTTGAAATTGATGCAACGCGTTTAAAAGAGATTCAATCTACCGTCTTATTTATGCAACGAGATTTATTACAGAGCGTGAATCGTCCCATTCGTGAACAATATGGTTCGACTATTACAGCACTTCTTACTAATGATCAGGGTGATGTTCTTATAGAGTTTACTCGTGGTGGACGCCGAAATCCTGCTGGATTTTTACGCAGTTCATTACAGCGAGTAGGATACGGTATCGATGATGATGAAAATTTAGTTCGTTATGTATGGCCGGTTTTAGACAGGTCGCAAGAAACGATACCAACAAAACATGAATTACTGTCAAAAGTTGAAAATTTACAATTTCGGTTTCTTGATGCCAGTAATTCATGGGCGGAGAGTTGGCCTCCGGTTACAACAACCAATAAATTAGTTCCATTACCTCGTGCGGTTGAATTTAGTTTTGATTTGAGTGATTGGGGACGAATTAAAAGATTAATAGTATTACCTAATGGTTAATATAAAACGTCAACGTGGTGTAGCATTACTAACCGTGATTTTGATTGTAACGTTAATTACAATTGCAACAATATCAATGCGGGCTCACCAGGAGATAGGTATTCGACGCACAGTTAATGAATTAAGTCATGCTCAGGCAGTAATGTATTTACGAGGGACAGAATATTTAGCGATGTCGGTATTAAAGGAGGATTTAAAAAAAAATAAAACAGATACCCTTGAAGAGGATTGGGCAACTGTAATGCCACCATTTCCGGTTGATGGCGGGTCAATTGGCGGAATTTTAGAAGATCTGTCTGGCAAGTTTAATATAAATAATTTGGTAGATATTAAAGGAAAAAAAAGTCCAGTTGATTATAAACAGTTTAAAAATTTATTAATTAATCTGAAACTGGATGTAGAAATAGCGGATGCTATAGTTGACTGGATTGATAAAGATGATACACCAGGAGCGGGTGGGGCAGAGGAAGGTTATTATCTTGGGAAAGAGAAACAAGCTTATCGTACTCCTAATCAATTAATATCAAGTATCACCGAGTTATTACTGGTAAAAGGTATTGATTATAAAGTTTATAATAAATTAAAAAACTTTATTACGGTCTTACCTGGTCGAAATGCGATCAATATTAATACTGCAGATAAAGAAATTTTAAAAATGATTTCACCTAAACTGACTGATGAAGATATTGATACAATAATTAAGGATAGAGAGAAAAACCCTTACAAAGATACAGGTACATTTAGCAAACATGTTGCTTTTAAAAGCTTGAGCAATAAAGATCGTACAGATTTGATAAAAGGCCTGGATGTAAAATCAAGTTACTTTTTATTAACTTCAACTGCGATAATTGGAGAATTAGAAATCAGTATGAAAAGTATACTTAAAAGAAATAATAAGGGCGTTACTGTAATCGTTCGCTCACTTGGTGGATTATAAATGGCACGTTATGTATTTATACGAATTACTGAAATACAATTAACCTCAGCAGATATTGATGCTGCTGATTGGATAATAGTTGATAAAAGTGACCCGCAACAAATAATTGAAAAGGGCACTTTATACGATCCACCTGTTTTAGGACTTGGTGATAAAGTGATTATGTGTATACCTGCATCAAAAGTCCTGTTGACCAGGATATCGCTTCCACACGGTAATATTAATCGATTACGTAAAATAGTGCCGTTCGCAGTCGAAGAATTAATTTTAGATGATGTTGATGATGTGCATTTTGCTATCGGGCATCTTGAAAAAGATAAAAATACGGCAGTTGCAGTTATTCAAAAGACTTTACTAAGTGAAAATTTAAAATCGATAGAAGCACTTGGTTTAAATCCTACGGTGATGGTGCCGGATTGCCTGTGTATCCCTTTTGAAGAAAAGACCTGGACGGTATTTGTTGAACATGATATTGCTTTGGTGCGCACTGAACGTGATACTGGATTTTCATGTAGCATCAATATTCTTGTACTAATGTTAACGCAATATTTGAAAGAGGAATATGTTAGTCAACCTGATAAGTTAAAATCTTATAATGTGCCTCAGGAAATACAAAATAAAATAATAAATATATCATTTGAAAATGAAGTTGAGTTTTTCACTTTTGATGTAACGGGAAACACTGAAATGTTATTTCTTGAGCAATATTTAAATAGTACACCAGATTTAAATCTGTTGCAGGGTAATTATAGTCGTCGTCAAAAAATGGGCCAGCAATTTCGACCCTGGGTTCCCGTTGCTGGATTATTAGCTGCATGGTTAGTGTTAGCGCTCGTTATTGATATTGTTAATTACAATAAATTGTCATCAACTGTCTCAGCTTTAAACAAGGAACAAATTAAAATATTTAAACAAACATTTCCGGAAGCCAGGAAAATTGTTAATCCACGTAGCCAAATGGAATCATTGTTAAAACAACTAAATAAAAAAGCAGGAAAAAATTCCAGTAGTGCTACAACAATGTTAGCTGTTACAGCAAAAGTTTTACGGAAGTATAAAATTGTTGGTATTAAAACTGTTAGATACCGGGATAGCCAGTTAGATCTGGATGTACAGTTGAAAAATCTGCAAGTCCTGGATCAGTTGAAAGAAAAATTAACTAACAATGGTAAATGGCAAGTGGAAGTTTTATCAGCAACATCGCGTGATAAATATGTTGAAAGTAGAATACAAATTAAAGGATAATATAAATGAAGGCGTATTTTACAAATTTAAATCCACGTGAGCAAAAACTGGTATTGGCCGCTGCTTTTTTTGTAGTACTGTTTCTTCCTTATCAATTTATTTATGCTCCATTTCAAGATAACTTAACAAAAATGGAAACAAAAGTTACAGAGTCACAAAAAAATATTGTATGGATGAAAAGTAAGTCGCTTGAAGTACGTAAATTAAAAGGTTCGAGTAATTCCAGTAAAAAATCAAAACAATCATTACTAAGTTTGATTGAAACTACCACGAAAAAAAGTAAGTTAAATAAAAACCTTCGTAAGGTACAACCAGCTGGCTCATCAAATGTTAAAGTCTGGTTGGATGAGGTAGCTTTTGATAATCTCATGCAATGGCTGGATATTTTAGTAGTAACACACGGTTTAACAATTCAGGATATTACGATTGAAAAACAATCGAATAAAGGTATTGTAAATGCCAGAATTAATATGAGTGCAGAATGAATAATTTGCAAATTGTTTATCAATCTATAATTGAATTTTTTCAACGTAAATGGAAAATTGTAAGTATTTCTATTTTACTTTATTTATTTTTTCTAATTAGTAATTTACCCGCGAATTTAGTAATCTCATGGGTAGTACCAAAATCAAATGCAGGATTTTCAATAATTTCTCCGGAAGGTTCAATTTGGTCCGGAAAAGCAGCTAGTATTGGTGCTAAAGGTATAAATTTTAATAACTTTGAATGGGATTTAAATTTTTTCCCATTACTTTACGGAAATATTAGTATCGATTTTATGTTTGGTGATAAGGAATCTCATGGTACAGGTGCTGTGGCGTTAAGTCTGAGCAGTAATAAAATAGAAGTCGATAATCTTGAAGCAAGAATGCCTATATCTCTTTTTGAACCTCTAATAATAGGAGTTCCTGCAAAACTTGACGGGCAATTATCAGTTCATTTTGATTCTGTTATTTTTGCCCCTGGCGATGAAATACTGGCCAAGGGTAACTTGGTGTGGAATAGTGCTGCTGTAACAGTATTACAAACAGTTCAATTGGGTGATTTAAAATTATCATTACTACCACAAGATAAAGGCAGTCACGGTGTGTTAAAAGATGCTGGTGGTCCTTTAATTCTTGATGGCACTGTTCAATTATCGAATAAAGGCCAATATCAGGCTGCAATAAAAGTGGGAACACGGTCAACTGCAGAAGCTGCACTAAAGCAGAGCATGCCCTTTCTTGGTAAAGCAGGACCCGATGGCAAGATTCAAATTCGGCGCAGTGGACGTTTGCCATTTTAATATAAATGAATTTAATTTATATCCAGTTTTTTGAGTCGATAGCGTAATTGCCTGAATGAAATACCTAAAATTTTAGCTGCGGCAGTTTTATTATATTTCGTTTTTTCTAATGCTTTTAAAATAACTTCCCGTTCTTTATTCGATAATAACGGGTTTAATGACATTTCATCATCATTCTCATTATTTTGTTCTGGTGATAATGTTGTCGTTCTACTATTAGTCAAACGTAAATCATCTGCAGTAATTTGATTGTCTTCACACATGGTCATCGCACGTTCTAAAATATTTTCCAGTTCGCGGACATTACCCGGGAAATTGTATTCCTGTAACATCTGAATGGCTTCAGAACTTATTTCTGGAACTTCGGTTGACCAGTTCTGGGCAATTTTAATAAGAAAATGTTCTACGAGTAACGGTATATCTTCAATATGCTCTCGTAAACTAGGTACATCTATTTCGATTACATTTATTCGATAAAATAAATCTTGCCGAAAGTTGCTTTTTTCGACCATCTCAAGTAAATTTTTATGTGTTGCACTTAAAATACGAACATCAATATTGATTTCAGTTTCAGCACCAACACTTTTAACCGCTTTTTCCTGAATTGCACGTAATAGCTTCACCTGCATCGAAATAGGTAAATCCGCAACCTCATCTAAAAATAACGTACCTTGATTTGCAGCCTGGAATAGACCTGGTTTATCATTTGTTGCTCCAGTAAAACTGCCTTTAACATGACCAAAAAATTCACTTTCCATCAGTTCTGTTGGAATAGCACCACAGTTAACTGGTACAAACGGTTTATCACTTCTTGAGCCTTGTTCGTGAATCATGCGCGCAACAAGCTCTTTACCTGTGCCGGATTCACCTTGAATAAATACTGGAGCCTGGCTACGTGCTAATTTTAATATTGTTTTTCGTGTAGCACTAATAGCCTGGGAATCACCTAGAAGATTGCTATTTGACTCTTTAATTACATTCTCATTTTTGCCAACTAATTTTAATGCGTTCGAGACCAGGGTTCGTAGAACATTTAAATCGACTGGTTTTGATACAAAGTCAAATGCACCTGCCTTTAAAGCTTCAATAGCGAGTTCCATATTTCCATGGGCAGTAATCATTGCTACCGGAGTTTCACTATGTTGGTTTTGCATATAACGAACTAGATCAATACCATTTCCATCCGGTAATTTCATATCGGTAAGACATAAATCATATGAAAAATCTTTTAACATTTGTTTTCCCTGTTTGATATTCTCTGCTGAGTTCGAGTCTATGTCCATTCTTGATAATGTGATTTCAAGTAATTCTCTTATGTCGGGTTCGTCGTCAATAATTAGAACGTGTGATTTTTTTTTCATATTATATTTACTATTTTAATTCAGTGTTAATTAATGTTTCTTCTGGGATCCTGAAATGTAATTCTAAAACAACTTCCTCCGGTTGGCACTGGAACATAGGTTAAATGAGCTTGATTTGACTCCGCTAATTCACGTGATAAATATAAGCCTAAACCAGTCCCCTCTTTTGCGGTCGTAAAAAAGGGTTCAAAAATGTGTTGTGCAATTTCAGGACTAATGCCTTCGCCTTTGTCAATGACATCCAGAAATGGTCGTCTAAAATCTTCTGAAATGCCAACATAAATAATCAAATTATGCTGTTCAGAATTTGTTTCTGACATATGTCGAATAGCATTCTCATACAAGTTAGATAATATTTGACGTAATTGATTTTCAGCAAATCGAATTTTTATATCTTCAGGATCAAGGTTTAAACTGATATTGTCTATACTGATATTTTTTAGTTGAGAAAACTCCAAATTGAACTGTTCTAAAAATGATTTTAAAGCTATTATTTCAGGAGTTGTGCGTTCACGTTTACTTAATTGCATAATATTTTCAACAATTTCATTAACCCGATGCGAATGGGTCGATATTATTGAGAGTAAACGTTTATCATTATCATCTATGTTTTCAGATTCATCCAGAAGTTGTCCTGCGTGACTTATTGCACCTAAAGGATTTCGAATTTCATGTGCAATACTGGCGGTCAATCTTCCTAGTGATGCCAGTTTTAATTGCTGTGCTCTTTGTGCCATGGCGGCAGTATCTTCTAAAAATATTAATACTCCTTCTGAATTTGAACCTTGAGAAATTTTGGCAAATCGTGGCATGACTTCAGTATGATGATGGTTTAATAAAATTGCTCTAGGCGAGATAGTGTTTGATTCACGCCATAGTTTGACACGCTCATTTAATTCAGGAGAAATTTGATCAATAGCTGGTTTTCTTCCAGTTGCCGGCATACCGATCATATACCAGGCTGATTCATTCATCAGGCGAACTTTATTTTCAGAATCCAATACAATAATCCCGGTTTGCATTCGTTCCAGAATATGTTCTGTTAATTCCGACATGTTAGCGATATCGACACCTCGCCTACGAGCTAATGCTTCACTTTCACGTATTCGGTTTGCAAGGAAATTGCCAACACCAGCGGTAGTAAAATACGCCAATCCTAATAAACCGGGTTGAATTATATTGCTAGTGTTAGATAAGTTTTCGAAATGAAACAAATAATGCTCGATAAGCATAGCAATGGATGCGACAGCGGCAAATAAAAATGTTGGACGGCGTGTCATAATAATACTACCACCAGCAATGGTAATAATTAATAACATGCCTAAACCACTATTTGTTCCCCCGCTTGCATGCATTATTAATGTCACAGATATAGTATCGATAATAATAAAAACATACATGTGTATGTTGAAATTTGACATTTGTAACTGCAAGAATAACCATGCGATAATACTTGAGCTAAAATAGAATGACGACGATATTAAAAATAATGATTTGTTGGTTGAACCGAGTGGTGCGACTAAATTATCACTTAACACCAGAATCAGGAATATACCTGAGACACTAAATCGGTAAATGTTCAAGATGCTCAGAGCTCTCCATGAATCCGAGTGGCTGGATTCAAAATCTCTTTTCTGAGCTGGTCGTATTAGATATTGTTCAATCATTTATTTATTAAATATAGGCTAAAATTAGAGATACCTTATGCACTAAGTGTCATTATTGGGTAATTATGCCTATATCGGCTCATTAGGGTATTTTGTGAGTTGTGTTACAAATTTTGTTAGTTTCCCTCAAAACACAATAACAAAATTAGCTATTTTTAATATCGAGATTCAAGTGCTCTGAACTACAATAAAATTTATCGTTGGATTGTAGGGCGTCTTTTGTTGGAATATGGACTCCGCAGTAACTACATTGCTTAATATCAACGATTTTAGGCGGTTTCTTGACAAGCTTGCTACGCTTATCCATTTTAATTCGAAATAAACGAAAAATTAACCAAAAAAGTAAAAATATGACTAATACCCGTATAATTGTCATAAAATTTCCTGCAGTAATACTCATTAAAATTAATTACGAAATGAGGATTATAGCGTAATTAAGCTTTGCTTCGATGAATAGTTTGTTTCAAAATACGGCAATTTATTCATTCTTACACTATTTATTTCTAATTCAGAATTAACATGAAAAACAGGATAAACTATGAAGTTGCATGAATATCAGGCAAAAAGTCTGTTTAAAGAATATGGTATACCGACTACGGTTAATACAATAGCCATCAGTGCTGATAGTGCTATAAATGAGGCCAAAAAACTGAATACAACTCGATGGGTTGTAAAGGCTCAAATACATGCTGGTGGACGTGGCAAGGCAGGAGGTGTAAAAATTGTCGATTCGCTTGATGATGTCAGACAATTTGCGGCTGATTTAATAGGATCTAATCTTGTAACAAACCAAAATAAGCCATTAGGACAACCGGTTAATCAAGTATTAATTGAAATTCCAACGTCAATTAAGCATGAGTATTATTTAAGTGCATTGGTTGAACGGAGTGTTTCACGAGTTGTATTTATTGCATCAGCTGCAGGTGGTATGGATATTGAGGAAATTGCACAAACACATCCGGAAAAAATTGTTAAAATCGCGGTTGACCCGGTGGTTGGTTTACAAGCATACCAATGTCGACAATTAGCATTTTTTTTGGAATTACCAAATCAGATAAAGACTTTACAAAAAATAATGTTGTCTATGTACCGGCTCATTATGGAAAAAGATTTGTCAATGATTGAGATTAATCCCTTAGTTATTAATATTGAAGATGAAATAATAGCACTTGATGGAAAAATTACGGTTGATGACAATGCATTATACCGTCAAAAATCATTAATTGAATTAAGAGATCCAAGTCAAGATGACGAGCATGAAAATCTGGCTCAGGAAATTGGACTAAATTATGTTCGTTTGGATGGAACTATTGCCTGCATGGTGAATGGTGCTGGACTTGCAATGGCAACAATGGATTTAATTAAATTACACGGTGGTGAACCGGCAAATTTTCTGGATGTTGGCGGAGGTACTTCGGCCGAAAAAGTTACTGAAGCATTTAAGTTAATATTGTCTGATAACAGAGTAAAATCGATTTTAGTAAATATTTTTGGTGGTATTGTACGTTGCGATTTAATTGCAGAAGGTATTATTAATGCAGTAACCGAAGTAGATATAAAAGTACCTGTCATTGTTCGTTTAGAAGGGACAAATATGAACCAGGGGAAAGAAATGTTACAAAAAAGTGGTCTTGCGATTATCACGGCAGAAGATTTAACTGATGCAGCTAAAAAAGCTGTTCATCAGGCAAAAAAATAAAATTATTAAAATCAGGGTACAATGTTATTATGTCGATACTTGTTAATAAAAATACCAAGGTGATATGTCAGGGATTTACCGGTAAGCAGGGAACGTTTCATTCCACGCAAGCACTTGAGTATGGTACCAGAGTTGTTGGTGGAGTCACCCCCGGGAAAGGTGGGCAGCAGCATCTTGGTTTACCGGTATTTAATACGGTAAAAGATGCAATAGCTGAAACAGATATTGATGCCAGTATGATCTATGTTCCTGCGCCTTTTGCAGCTGATGCCATATTAGAAGCAGCAGAAGCAGGCATTGAACTTATAACATGCATAACTGAAGGAATACCGGTTATCGATATGTTAAAAGTGAAATCTGCATTAAAAGGCACTAAAGTTAAATTAATTGGACCTAATTGTCCGGGTATTATTACTCCGGGTGAATGTAAAATTGGAATTATGCCGGGTTCAATTCACTTACCTGGTAAAATTGGAATTGTGTCTCGTTCTGGAACATTAACTTACGAAGCAGTTGATCAAACCAGTAGAAATGAATTAGGACAAAGTACTTGTATTGGTATTGGTGGTGATCCTATACATGGATTGAGTTTTGTAGATTGTTTAGAAATGTTTGAACAAGACAGAAAAACAAAAGGAATTATTTTGGTTGGTGAAATTGGTGGTTCTGCTGAAGAAGAAGCTGCAGACTTTATAAAAGCCAATGTACGAAAACCTGTTGTCGCCTATATTGCGGGAGTTGCTGCACCAAGTGGAAAACGAATGGGGCATGCCGGTGCTATTATTTCTGGCGGTAAAGGCACCGCAAAAGCAAAAGTTCAAGCATTAGAAAATGCCGGGGCAATAATCTCTATGTCTCCAGCCAATATGGGAAAACTAATGCTTGAATATTTTAATGGTTAATTTGTAATTGATTTTCTTATTATGTATTTTAAATTAATAGTTCCTGGTTGTTAAATTGCTTAAAATTGCTATTGCTCAAATTAATGTCGTAGTAGGTGCTATTGAAGCAAATACTGATCTTATTATTAATTATTGTAAGCAAGCTTATGCAGAGCAGAAATGTGATTTAATTGTATTTCCAGAATTGGTACTCACTGGATATCCTCCGGAAGATTTATTATTTCGGCCTGAACTGAAACCAAGAATTGATTCAGCATTGACCCGCATACGGTCAGCAATAAATTATATTGATATTCTTATTGGTACGCCTCAATTTAGTAATAACAAGATATTTAATTCGGCAGTCTGGATTCACGAAGGTGATATTATTAATATCACCAATAAAATTCACCTACCAAATTACAGTGTATTCGATGAAAAACGTTATTTTAATTCAGGAACAGAACCAAATATTGTAATAATCAAAGATATTCCTGTCGGCATACTGATTTGTGAAGATATTTGGTTTGACCAACCTATATTCGATTTAAAGTCCAATGGTGCAAAATTAATTATAAATATTAATGCTTCACCATTTCATATAAATAAACGGGTAGAAAGAGAGACGTTAGTTCTGGAACATGTTAGTAAAACACAAATTCCTGTTATATATATGAATTTAGTTGGTGGTCAGGATGAACTGGTTTTTGATGGTGGTTCATTCGTTGTAAGTGCAGATAAAAAAGTTAATTATTTTTCTCCAGAATTTGATGAGGGTCTTTATTACTGTGATTTTAATTTAATAGATAATAGACTGGAGACTATACCGAACGATAATTTTCCAAGGTTATCTACAGTTGCTGCTGTGTATCAAGCACTGGTTCTGGGAGTACGTGATTATATATTTAAAAATAAATTTCAAGGCGTAGTACTTGGTTTATCCGGGGGAATTGATTCTGCATTAACATTAACTATAGTCGCGGATGCCATCGGAGCAGAAAATGTTGAAGCGGTAATGATGCCGTTCAAGTATACTGCGAATATGAGTATTGAGGATGCTGAACAGGAAGCCAATAGTCTGGGTGTTGAATACAAAGTTATTGAAATTAATAAAGCCTATGATGCTTTTATTGAACTCCTGGAGAATGAGTTTGTGGATACAGAAATAGATTCTACTGAAGAAAATTTGCAAGCTCGATGTCGAGGAATTTTATTAATGGCAATTTCAAACAAAAAAAGAAAATTAGTAGTAACAACAGGTAATAAAAGTGAAATGGCTGTTGGTTATGCGACTTTATATGGCGATATGGCTGGTGGTTTCGGAGCTTTAAAAGATGTGCCTAAAACCCTGGTATACCAGTTGGCAATTTATAGAAATACAATTTCAAAAGTGATACCGAAACGTGTAATCGAGCGTGCGCCATCAGCTGAATTAGCACCAAATCAACAAGACAGTGATAGTTTACCGGACTATGACATATTGGATAAGATTATTGAGTTATATGTTGAAAAAAATGTGGGTTTAAATGAGATAGTAGCGTCGGGTATTGAAAAGGATATCGCTATTCGTATAATTGCAATGATTGAGCAAAACGAGCATAAACGACGGCAGGCTGCACCTGGAGTGAGAATATCGCGTCGCTCCTTTAGCCGGGATCGACGATATCCCATTACATCGCATTTTTAATAAAATATAAGCAATAAATAATTATAATTTTGTGTTCTCCTGATATTATATGAGATATTATCTGGAAAAGTGACATATAGCATTTAGAATTAGTAATAGCAGTAATTTTGAATGACAAATTTTAATAGTGAAGATTAAATCAGGACGATCGAAATGAAGAAAATTGAAGCCATTATTAAACCTTTTAAACTTGATGATGTTCGTGAAGCATTATCCGATATTAATATTACAGGTATGACCGCTATTGAAGTGAAGGGATTTGGTCGTCAAAAAGGTCACACTGAACTTTATCGTGGCGCTGAATATGTAGTTGATTTTCTTCCTAAAGTTAAAATAGAAATTGTAGTGCAGGCATCTCAAGTTGATAGTTGTATTGAAGTTATTTCGAATGCAGCGCGTACCGGTAAAATTGGCGATGGCAAAATTTTTGTATCGTCAGTTGATAAAGTGATACGAATCCGCACCGGTGAAGAAGGCGTTGAGGCAATATAAGTTTTTATTAATAATAAAATCTATCCGGGATAATTTTTATTTAACACACGTTGTGCGTCATCTGCCAGTTTAATTAAATTAAGTTTTTTATAGGCATTAACCATAATTTGTAAGGCATCTTTAACGGAGGGTGTTTTTTGATAATTTTTAAGAACGTACTTTGATCGATTAACAGCAGCAACATAAGCTCGACGCTTAAAGTAATAGTTTGCTACATGAATTTCATGCTTGGCTAAACTGTTACGTATAAATAACATTCTTTTTTTAGCATCTTCATTATAGATACTATTTGGGTAGTTTTTGAGTAATAAACCAAAGTACTTAAATGAATCTCGTGCTGATTCAGGGTCTCGTTCAGTTGGATCCTGGTCAAACCATGAATCTAAAAAAGATTCTTCAACTTCATAGCGACTCACTCCTTGCATATAATAAGCATAATCGACGTGTGGATCGGTTGGAAATAATTTAATGAAACGTTCAGCCGCTATAATTGCAGACTCAAGGTTATCGTATTTGAAATAGGCATATATGATCTCAAGTTTTGCCTGTTTAGCATAGGGACCGTAAGGAAACTTGACATCAAGTTTTTCAAATAATTCAACTGCCTGGTCATAATTTCCACCTTCCATGGAATCCTGTGCTTCATTGTAAATTTCTTCGGCAGTCATTCCGGAAGTAGAATCACTTTCATCTTTAGTTATTGAGCTGCAAGAAGACATCAATAAATTCAAGGAAAATAATATAATTAAAATGAAGCTGAATTTAAAAGGTCGACTTTTTATTTGAAATAATTTTGGCATAATAATAAAATGGAAAACATCTGATAATAGCCTTATTATACGCACCTAAGAAGCTTAAAACACTCAATATTACCAATAATCAGACAATTAATGTGACTGAAACAAAGCAAATTGAACATCTATCAGCAATTGTACCAGAGCAAATGGCGGGGCGTCGTCTTGATCAAATTTTGGCATTGTTATTTAACGATTATTCACGCGCCAGATTACAGCAATTAATAAAAAATAATCATGTTTTGGTGGATAATCAGTATCGTAAAGCGAAAGATAAGTTACAGGGTGGTGAACGATTACAAGTTGATGTCATTGTTTTGGAACAAGAAGTCTGGTTGCCAGAAAATATAAATCTTGATGTTATTTATGAAGATGAAACCATTATTGTCATTAATAAACCAGTCGGATTAGTAGTTCATCCTGCACCCGGAAATTACACCGGGACACTGGTTAATGCCTTATTATATCACTATCCGGAATTAAGCCTGGTGCCGCGTGCTGGTGTAGTGCATCGATTAGATAAAAATACCAGCGGATTATTGGTTGTTGCCCGAACTGTGCAATCTCAAACGCATCTGGTTCAACAATTGTTGGATAGAACTGTTAGAAAAGAATATATAACTTTAGTACATGGAGAAATTGTTGCGGGTAGAACTATAAACGCTCCGATCGGTAGAGATCCAAATAATCGACTTAAAATGGCCATTGTTAATGGTGCTAAAGAAGCAATTACACATTTTGTTGTTGATAAAAAATATCGAAATTTTACCTTAATCAAAGTCAATATTGTCACTGGTCGTACACATCAGATTAGAGTTCATATGAAATCCATTAATCATGCTGTAGTTGGGGATCTGGTTTATTCTGGTCGTATCAGGATACCATCAGGTAGTTCAGAGCAATTACGTGAAAAGCTCAATAATTTTAAACGACAAGCATTACATGCCTACCAATTAGAGATAATCCATCCAAAAACACTTAAACCGATGTCCTGGACTTGTCCTGTGAGAAAAGAAATTCTGGACTTGTGTTTGTTACTGGAAATCGAAAATAAACATGAACATTAATTTTTTAAATGTTGATTGGCCTGCACCAGAATGTATCTTTGCTGGAATTACAACCAGGCAGGGAGGTAAATCAACGGCACCTTATGATAGTTTTAATTTAGCATCGCATGTTGGTGATGATATTAGTGATGTAGTTAGTAATAGAAATTTACTGGTATCCGAACTTGAGTTACCACATGAACCGGAGTGGCTAGACCAGGTTCATGGAACGACTGTTATTAATTATACTGATGTTAATTCTAATGATATGTTATCTTCAGAAAATGAAAAATACTGTGCTGATGCCGTGATTAGTTTTGAGATTAATAAAATCTGTGCAGTATTAACAGCAGATTGTTTACCATTATTAATAACTGATACAATAGGCAGTCGTGTAGCTGCAATCCATGCTGGGTGGCGCGGACTAAGAGATGGTATTATCGAGAAAACGTTGTCACGTTTAAATTGTAGTCCGGAAAAATTACTGGTGTGGATTGGTCCGGCTATTAGTAGAGCAGCTTTTGAGGTAGAAAATAAGCTTCGTGATGAATTTGTTAGATTGGAAGTTGCTGCGGAATTTGCATTCACACAAAGTAGACCAGGGCATTGGAAAATGGATTTAGCATTACTTGCAAGACAAAGATTGAACAGTTGTGGTATTAATAACAATGCTATTTTTGGTGGAAAGTACTGTAGTTATTTAGATAAGGAATTATTTTATTCTTATCGCCGCGAAAATATTACAGGAAGAATGGCAAGTTTGATTTATATTCGTAATAATTAATTTTTGGGTTTTAAAATATAATAATATGAATGATTTACTTTGGATACTTTTATTTAGCTTACTTAGTGGAGTGTTAAGTGTATTGGCAGCTTCTTTATTTTTAATTTTACCAACTAAATATCGAAATAAAGCGATTCCGCACTTTGTAAGTTTTGCAACTGGTGCATTATTAGGAGCAGCCTTCCTGGCATTAATACCGGATGCATTAGAAAACCACACAGTTGATGTTCACAATATTGGTTTAACAATATTAATTGGTATTTTATTATTTTTTATTTTGGAAAAATTTGTATTGTGGCGACATTGTCATTCACATGATTGCGAAGCTCATGTACAGCATATTTCAGATAATTATAGTGTTGTAGAGTCTGATAATAAAAATGTACTTGTCGAACGACACGCAGCAGGAACACTTATTATTATCGGTGACGCAATTCATAACTTTGTTGATGGTGTGCTAATTGCAGCTGCATTTCTAACAGATTTTCATTTGGGTGTTGTGACCAGTGTGGCTGTGGCGGCACATGAAATCCCTCAAGAGATAGGTGACTTTGCAATATTGTTACAAAGTGGTTATAAAAGGTTAACGGCTATGTTCTATAATATTTTGGCAAGTCTTTCTACCGTTATTGGTGCGTTACTGGCATATTTTAGTCTGGCTAGTGTCAATCATGTTTTACCGTATGTATTAGCATTGGCAGCAGCAAGTTTTATATATATCGCGGTAGCAGATCTTATACCTGGTTTGCATAAACGTTTACAAATTAACACATCTATACAACAGGTTATTTTAATCGTATTAGGTGTGGTTGTGATATATCTGGT
This sequence comes from Thiohalomonadales bacterium, assembly GCA_048060815.1. Lineage (GTDB taxonomy): Bacteria > Pseudomonadota > Gammaproteobacteria > UBA6429 > Thiohalophilaceae > CAYQUC01. The sequence continues at coordinate 23,171 of JBGMQW010000016.1, forward strand.
TCACTCTACACTTCATGCATAACTTATTAAAATAAATTATATGTCATTATTAACTTTTGTATTTATATTTATTGTATTCGTTAGTTTGATATTCTATATCGGACTAAAAAATGCCAAATGTGATTGGAGTCATTTGTGGTTAACCAGCTTTGATGGATGGCTTCGGTTGTTTTGTCGTTATTATCACAACCTGGAATATCAACAAATACCAATCCCGGATTCTAGTGACGCAATTATTGTATCAAATCATATATCCGGTCTTGATCCTTTCTTGCTTGTAGCGGCTACAAACCGTCCTATTCGATTTCTAATTGCGAGAGAAGAATATCAACGTTTTGGATTAACATGGTTATTTCGTGCCGGAGGTTGTATACCGATAGATAGATCCGGAAATGTTATTCGGGCAATGTCAGCTGTAATTCAAGCACTAAATAATGGTGAAATAGTCGCAATATTTCCTGAGGGTGCAATTCAAATTACCAAGCAAGATAAAAAACCACTTAAACGTGGTGTGGCTCTACTGGCTGAAACGACTAAATCTCCGATTTATCCGGTGCATATTGAGGGTGTAAAAGGACATGGACATGTTTTTCGGGGACTTATATTTCCTGGAGACGTGAAATTAACCGCGGGTAAAAAAATTACTTGTAGCGATAATACTCACAAAGAGTGTTTGAAAAAAATAACCAAGATTCTCCACCCCGATTAATTTCCTCTTTTTTAGTAAGACTATCTACTTTTAAGACTAAATATTTATTACAGATTGTCGAAACACTATAATAAGTGTTCCTTCAATTTCGGGTATTTTAATGTCAAATTATGTCAACTGGATAGTCATTGGTTTTACGGTTTTAATTATCGTCGCTGTTATTGCCGTTATTTTTATGTATATTCAGGATATCACCCAAAAAACACACACCATTCGAAGAAATTACCCGGTTATTGGTCGCTTACGTTACGTCTTTGAACGTCAGGGCGAATTTTTTCGACAATACTTCTTTGCCCATGATCGTCAGGAACAGCCCTTTAATCGAGCTACACGCGCCTGGATATATCGTACAGCCAAAGGATTAGGAGGCTTGATTGGTTTTGGTTCAACAAATGATTTACGTGAACCAGGTTCGCATATTTTTATTAGTGCGCCATTTCCGCTATTAGTTGAAGAATATAAGCAAATTCCATCGTTAGTTATTGGGCAACATTCTACAAATCCGTTTGAAGCAAAAAATATATTTAATATATCCGGTATGAGTTATGGCGCATTATCAAAACCTGCTGTGCGGGCACTCTCTTTGGGCGCAGGCCAGGCGGAAATTTGGATGAATACCGGTGAAGGAGGTTTATCACCCTATCATTTAGAAGGTAATTGTGATGTAATTTTTCAAATTGGCACAGCGAAATATGGTGTCCGTGATTTAGATGGAAATTTAAGTGACGAGAAATTAATTGAAGTTGCTAAAAATGTAAGAGCATTCGAAATTAAATTATCACAAGGTGCAAAACCTGGACGTGGCGGAGTACTACCGGCAATTAAAGTCACGGAGGATATTGCTAAAATTCGAGGAATACCCGTTAATCAAACATCCAGTAGCCCAAATAGACATAAAGATATTAGTAATGTTGATGATTTATTAAAATTAATTCACCATATTCGTGAGTTGACCGGCCGCCCTGTTGGTTTTAAAACGGTTATAGGTTCCAGTAAATTTCCTAAATCTTTATGTGCGGCTATTGAAAAATCAGGTATCGAATATGCACCAGATTTCATAACTGTTGATGGTGGTGAGGGGGGTACAGGTGCGGCACCACAGTTGTTGGCTGATCATGTTGGCTTACCTTTGTCCGAATCTTTAGTAATATTAGTTGATTCGTTATTAGAATCTGGATTAAAAGATAGAATTAAAATCATTGCATCAGGTAAATTAGTTACGTCGGCAAAAGTTGCCTGGGCACTATGTATGGGTGCTGATTTTGCAGTAAGTGCAAGGGGGTTTATGTTTTCATTAGGTTGCATACAATCTTTAGCATGTAATAAAGATAGTTGTCCCACTGGAATTACTACACATAATAAACGCTTACAGAAAGGATTGGTGGTAACAGAAAAATCTGAACGAGTTGCACAATATGCTCATTGGATGAATCATGAAATAAATTTGTTGGCGCATTCGTGTGGATTATCACATGCAAGAGAATTCCGACGTGAACACATTCGAATGGTGCAGATGCCAGGTCGTAGTTTTCCGATGGATATAATCTATCCTTATCCCAAGCTCTCCTGATATTGTTTTAATTTTTGTAACTGTTCAGCGTATTTCCGGGAAGAAAAATATTTTGACTTTTGTAACAAAATTCAACGTAATATTGAATAATTTAAAATACAGGGATATGCTGAATAGTTACTACTTTTTTTAAATTGATAGAAATTTTACAAGTTTTACTTGAATATTATAATAAAAGCCAAATAATAATGTAAATCCAGAACAATTATTAACATTAAGGAGTGATTACCGTGAGGATGGATAAATTAACCAGCAAATTTCAACTGGCATTAGCAGATGCACAAAGCCTGGCTGTTGGTAAAGATCATCAATTTATCGAACCTGACCATTTAATGATTGCATTACTGGCTCAGCAAGCAAGTACTGTTCGATCATTATTAAATCAAGCTGGGGTCAATATTAATTTATTACGTTCTCAACTCGATGAAAAACTAGATCGCTTAGCCACAATTTCTGATCCTGATGGTGATGTTCATCCTTCCAATGATTTGGTTCGAGCCTTAAACTTAACCGATAAATTAGCCCAAAAACGTAAAGATAAATACATATCAAGCGAGCTTTTTGTATTAGCTTGTGTAACCGACAATAGTCCATTATTTGAATTATTTACTAAAAGCGGTGCTAATTATCAAGCCATTGAAAAATCCATTGAAAATATTCGTGGCGGAGAAACAATAGATGATCCAAATGCAGAAGAACAACGTCAAGCACTGGAGAAATATACTATTGATCTTACCGAATGTGCCGAACAAGGAAAACTAGATCCTGTCATAGGTCGTGATGATGAAATTCGTCGCACAATTCAGGTATTACAACGACGAACAAAAAATAATCCGGTCTTAATTGGGGAACCTGGTGTAGGTAAAACAGCAATTGCTGAAGGTTTAGCTCAACGTATTATTAATAGCGAAGTACCTGACGGTATTAAAAATAAACGCGTCTTATCACTGGATATGGGCTCCTTACTAGCTGGAGCAAAATTTCGAGGAGAATTTGAAGAAAGACTAAAAGCCGTTTTAAGTGATTTGAGTAAACAAGAAGGTCAAGTAATATTATTTATTGATGAACTGCATACCATGGTTGGTGCTGGTAAGGCAGAAGGAGCAATGGATGCGGGTAATATGTTGAAACCGGCATTAGCACGAGGTGAGTTACATTGTGTTGGCGCGACAACACTCGATGAATATCGAAAATACATTGAAAAAGATGCAGCACTAGAGCGACGTTTTCAAAAAATATTGGTAAATGAACCAACAGTAGAAGATACCATTGCTATATTGCGTGGCTTAAAAGAAAAGTATGAAGTTCATCATGGCGTCAACATCACTGATCCGGCAATAGTTGCTGCTGCAACATTATCACACCGTTATATTACGGATAGGCAATTACCTGATAAAGCCATTGATCTAATAGATGAATCAGCCAGTCAAATTCGAATGGAAATTGACTCTAAACCGGAAAGTATGGATAAGATGGATCGAAAATTGATCCAGCTAAAAATTGAACGTGAAGCTCTTCAAAAAGAACAAGATGCCGCGTCTTTACAAAGACTTGATAAATTACAATCTGAAATCAAAATTTTAGAACGTGAGTATAATGAGCTTGAGGAAATCTGGAATGCCGAAAAAGCAGCTGTTCAAGGATCTCAACATATAAAAGAATTATTAGAGCAAGCTCGTCAAGAATTAGAAACAGCAAGACGAGCGGGTGATTTAGCGCATATGTCTGAATTACAATATGGGCGAATACCAGATCTGCAAAAACAACTGGATATGGCTGCGCAAGCTGAAATGCAGGAAACCACATTATTGCGAAGTTCCGTAACAGAAGAAGAAATAGCTGAGGTAGTTTCGAAATGGACTGGCATCCCGATTAATAAAATGCTCGAAGGTGAACGGGAAAAATTACTTAGAATGGAGCTGGAATTACAGCAGCGGGTAGTAGGGCAGAATGAGGCATTAAAATCAGTTTCAGATGCTATACGTCGTTCACGTGCAGGACTGTCAGATCCGGATAGACCAAACGGTTCATTTCTATTTTTGGGTCCTACCGGAGTGGGTAAAACAGAATTAACCAAAGCGCTGGCTGAATTTTTATTTGATACTGAAGATTCAATTGTAAGAATTGATATGTCGGAGTTCATGGAAAAACATTCTGTGGCACGATTAGTTGGTGCTCCACCGGGATATGTTGGTTATGAGGAAGGTGGTTATTTAACAGAAGCAGTTAGACGCAGGCCTTATAGTGTCGTTTTACTCGATGAAATTGAAAAAGCTCATCCTGATGTTTTTAATATATTATTACAAGTCCTCGATGATGGTCGTTTAACTGATGGGCAAGGTCGAACGGTTGATTTTAAAAATACAGTTATTGTAATGACTTCAAATCTTGGATCCGATGTGATTCAAGAAATGGTAGGTAATGGAAAAATTGATACTAATAATGGTTATTCAGAAATGAAGTCTACAGTGATTGAAATAGTTAGTAACCATTTTCGTCCTGAATTTGTGAATCGAATTGATGATTTAGTTGTGTTCCATCCATTAGGAAAAGAACAAATTAGTATAATAGCTAATATTCAAATTGATTATTTACGAGCCAGGTTAAAAGATCGTGAAATTGGAATTGAATTATCAAAATCTGCACTGGATATTATAAGCGATTCTGGATTTGATCCTGTCTACGGCGCACGGCCACTAAAACGAGCAATACAAACCTATATAGAAAATCCACTGGCTCAAGAAATCATTGCCGGGAAATATATAGGAGGAGATACCATTAAGATAGTGGGTAATGATGGTAAGATTACATTTAAAAAATCGAGTAAGAAAGTAGCGGCATAATAAATTAAATAATTATTTTTAAGCGCCAAGACGTAAAGAACGCCAAGGAAAACAAAATAAAAATTCTATTTAAAATCTATTTGAAACAATCCCTTCTCCATCCGGCTTGTTTCTTATACACATATATTGA
>JBGMQW010000017.1:0-27968 GCA_048060815.1 Thiohalomonadales bacterium
TGCCGCAAGGCGTGAGAGTTCGAGTCTCTCCTTTCGCACCAATTAATTCCCAATAAGGTAGTTTCGGGTATATTTTAGATATACAATAATTGGAGCTAGTTTATTGATTTATATATGTTTAGGGGAAATTCATGCAAGTCTCAATAGAAACCACAAGTGGTCTTGAACGAAAATTAACCGTTTCATTACCAGAAGAAAAAATTACCGCTGCGGTTTCCAGTAAATTAAAAGAACTCAGTCGTACTACTAAACTTAAAGGGTTTCGCCCAGGTAAGGTTCCTATTGGTGTTGTTCAAAAACGATTTGGTTCACAAGTACGATATGAAGTTGTGTCCGACCTGGTCCAATCAAGTTTTCATGAGGCGATTAGTAAAGAAAAAGTTCGTCCCGCTGGAACACCTAATATTACCGAGCATAATGATAAACCGGGTGAAGGTGTTGAATATACTGCTACTTTTGAGGTCTATCCAGAAATTAATCCAGTTTCAATGGAAGGTGCCAAAATAAATAAAACTGTTGTTACTATTTCTGAAGCAAATATTGATGAAATGATAGAAACTATACAAAAGCAAAATCAAAGTTGGGTAATTGTTGAACAGGCAGCAAAATCAAAAGACCAAATAACGATTGATTATGATGGTTTAATAAACGGTGAATCATTTGAGGGTGGAACGGGACAAGCCATGGCTGTCGAAATTGGTTCAAACAGAATGATTACTGGATTTGAAGATGGTTTGATCGGCTTAAGTGCCGGAGATGAAAAGGTCTTAAACTTGACTTTCCCGGAAAATTATCATGCCAAAGAACTTGCAAATAAAGCAGTTGAATTTAAAATTAAAGTGATTTCTGTTGCTCACGTGGATCTGCCTGCTGTCGATGCAGAATTTGCAAAGAAATTAGGTGTAGCTGATGGTAATTTAGGTAATATGCGCGTTGAAGTAAAAGACAATATGCTACTTGAACTCAGTAAAAAAATACATAGTGAGCTAAAAGCCAGTGTAATGGATAAAATTATTGAATTAAATAAACTGGAATTACCTAAAGCGTTGGTAGATAGTGAGTCAAAAGCATTGGTACAACAAATGCAATCAAATTTAACACAGCAGGGTATGAAACCTGATGAAATGAAACTGGATCCGTCAATGTTTACAGGCCAAGCTGAACGACGTGTTGCATTAGGTTTAATCTTAAGTGAAATCGTTAAACAGAATGATTTAAAAGCAGATTTAGATTCTGTAAAAAAAGCAATCAGTAAAATTGCTGAGCCATATGATCACCCTGAAGAAGTAGTCAAATGGTATTATTCAGACAAGAATCGTTTAGCCGAAGTAGAATCATTAGTGTTAGAAGATAAAGTTGTTGATTGGGTAATGAATTTAGCAGAAGTATCTGAAACAACAAAATCATTTAAAGATGTTATGCAGCCAAAATCAGATGAAATTGCATAACCCCGGATTAATTAATTGACTGCTACTAATGTTTATTAAGAATATTATTATTATTTTAGTATATTTAAAATTCACCAGAGGTATGGTTTTTGCAGTAATTTAGAATCCCCTTTGGGTTATAGGTACTTACTGAACTTGCGTTATGTTTAACTGCTCAATAGTATTTGTATAACTATAAAATAATCGTTAAGTTACTGCCATTAACTCTTATTTTTGTTATACTAGTCAAGTACTTGCGATTACTCAATATAACGTCTAACTAACTAATCCAGGTTAAATAACCTAAAGGATATATTACCTTGACCGATACAAAGAACAGAAACGAAATGGATGATTATATGATTTCTCAATTAGTACCAATGGTTGTTGAACAATCTGCTCGCGGTGAACGGATGTTTGATATTTACTCGCGACTGTTAAAGGAACGGGTGATATTTTTGGTTGGGCAAGTAGAAGATCATATGGCCAATTTAGTTGTGGCTCAGTTATTGTTTCTTGAATCTGAAAATCCAGATAAAGATATTCATTTGTATATAAATTCTCCAGGTGGCTCAGTTAGTGCCGGATTGTCAATTTACGATACTATGCAATTTATTAAACCAGATGTAAGTACCATGTGTATCGGACAGGCTGCTAGTATGGGAGCATTATTGTTAACTGGTGGAGCAGCTGGTAAACGTTATGCATTGCCCCATTCACGAATGATGATTCATCAGCCTTTAGGTGGTTTTCAAGGTCAGGCAACCGATATTCAAATTCATGCGAATGAAATTTTAGAGGCACGAAAACGGTTAAATGCAATAATGTCCAAACATACCGGGCACTCAATGGAAACCATACAGGCTGATACTGAGCGTGATTTTTTTATGGGCTCAGAAGAATCCAAGAAATATAAATTAATCGATGAGGTTTTAAAAAGTCGGGCAGTAACTAAGGATGATGATTGAACCAGGTCACAAAATGACTAATAAAGGTTAAATTTTAGAAGGTTATAGCGTGAGTCAAACTTGCATAATCCAAAAAAAGGATGCAAGGTTAGAGGTACGTAAACCATAATATTGTGTGAGGCGATGGTAAATATATGAGTGATGACAAAACAACTTCAGGCGATAACGGCAAACTTCTATATTGCTCATTTTGTGGTAAGAGTCAGCATGAAGTTCGTAAACTTATTGCGGGTCCATCCGTATTTATTTGCGATGAATGCGTTGAATTGTGTAATGATATTATTCGTGAGGAAATCCAGGAGCAGTCTTCTGCTTCAAGTTCAGGTGATCTTCCCACACCTCATGAAATCAAGAATAATCTTGATGAATATGTTATTGGCCAGGAATCCGCTAAAAAAGTTTTGGCTGTTGCAGTTTATAATCATTATAAACGCCTGGAAAATAGTCAGAAAAAAGACGATGTTGAATTATCAAAAAGTAACATATTGCTTCTAGGGCCTACTGGTAGTGGTAAGACGCTTCTAGCAGAAACCTTGGCTCGACTATTAAATGTTCCTTTTACGATAGCAGATGCGACGACATTAACTGAAGCTGGCTATGTTGGTGAAGATGTTGAGAATATCATCCAGAAATTATTACAAAAATGTGATTATGATGTTGATGCTGCACAAACAGGTATAGTTTATATCGATGAAATCGATAAAATATCTCGAAAGTCGGATAATCCCTCAATCACACGAGACGTCTCAGGTGAAGGTGTTCAACAAGCATTGTTAAAGTTGATTGAAGGCACTGTAGCATCTGTTCCTCCTCAAGGTGGTCGCAAACATCCACAACAAGAATTCCTGCAGGTAGATACATCAAATATTTTATTTATTTGTGGTGGTGCATTTGCGGGTATGGATAAAATAATTCGAGATCGTTCTGAAAAGGGGGGTATTGGATTCTCCGCTGAAGTTCGAAGTAAAGATAATAAAAAAGATGTTAGTGAAATACTAAGATCAATTGAACCTGAAGATCTTATTAAATATGGATTAATTCCTGAATTTGTTGGTCGATTACCAGTTGTTGCAACACTTGGTGAACTTGATGAAGATGCGCTGGTTCAAATATTAACAGAACCAAAAAATGCACTTACCAAACAGTATGCAAAATTATTTGAGATGGAATCTTGTGAATTAGTATTTCGTGATGAAGCTTTACGTGCAATTGCCAGTAAAGCAATGGACAGAAAGACTGGTGCTCGTGGTTTACGCTCGATATTAGAATACACTTTATTAGATACTATGTACGATTTACCATCATTAGAAAATGTTGAAAAAATTGTTATTGATGAAGGCGTAATTATTGAAGATAACGATCCATTAATTATTTATCAGGCACCAGAGCAACGAACAGCAGCAGATGATATGTAAACACTTGATTTTTTGAGTGTATTTATTTAATCAATGAATTTGATTTAAACTTTATAATATTGGAAGTGTAGTATTGAAATTTAATTTTCAGTCTCAATAATATAAATACTGTTAATAATGCTTTTAATAATGGAATTAAGTTATGTCAGAAGTGATTGATGATCAACTAACCGCAATACCTGTATTACCATTACGAGATGTAGTGGTATATCCCCACATGGTAATTCCCTTGTTTGTCGGACGCGAAAAATCTATTCGTGCTTTAGAAGACGCCATGGAAAATGATAAACAAATCCTGCTGGTTGCACAAAAGAGTGCAGCTAAAGATGATCCTGAACCCGATGATGTTTTTCGAATTGGTACCATTTCAAGTATTTTGCAATTGTTAAAATTACCCGATGGTACAGTAAAGGTTTTAGTTGAAGGTAATGAACGTGCTCGAGTTGTGCATTTTCTTGGTTCAGATGATTATTTTATAGCCCAAGTTGTTAAATATGGTGAAGATGATCTGGAAGATAAACAAGGTGATGTGTTAATGCGTTCATTAACCACACAATTTGATCAATACGTTAAATTAAATAAAAAAGTTCCACCTGAAATATTAACCTCGTTATCCAGTATTGAGGATTCCTGTCGGCTCGTTGATACTATTGCGGCAAATATGTCACTGAAAGTTGACGAAAAACAAAAAATTCTTGAAATTCCGACATTGCGTGAACGATTTGAACATTTAATGGGCATGCTTGAATCCGAAATTGACTTACTCCAGGTTGAAAAACGAATTCGAGGTCGGGTTAAACGACAAATGGAAAAGAGTCAGCGAGAGTATTATCTCAATGAACAAATGAAAGCTATTCAAAAAGAACTTGGTGATATGGATGAAATGCCTAACGAGATGGAAGAGTTAGAGCAAAAGATAGAAAAATCAGGCATGTCAAAAGAAGCCAGAACCAAAGCGAATAGTGAACTTAATAAACTTAAGATGATGTCCCCCATGTCGGCTGAGGCAACCGTGGTTCGAAATTATCTTGACTGGTTAGTTGGAGTACCCTGGAAAAAACGCAGTAAAGTGCGTCATAATCTAGCTGAGGCTGAAGCAGTATTAGAAGAAGATCATTATGGCTTAGATAAAGTTAAAGAACGAATCATAGAATATTTAGCGGTTCAACAACGTGTTAAGAAAATGAAAGGCGCCATACTTTGTTTGGTGGGTCCTCCAGGTGTTGGTAAAACTTCACTCGGCAAATCAATAGCACGTGCCACAAACCGAAAATTTTCACGTATGTCATTAGGTGGTGTGAGAGATGAGGCTGAAATTCGTGGTCATCGCCGCACATATATAGGTTCAATGCCAGGTAAAATTATTCAAAATTTAACAAAAATAGAAACTCGTAATCCACTATTTTTATTGGATGAAATTGATAAAATGGCGAATGATTTTCGGGGTGATCCTGCTTCTGCTTTATTAGAAGTGCTGGATCCTGAACAAAATAATGCCTTTGCTGATCATTACCTTGAAGTTGAGTATGATCTTTCTGAAGTGATGTTTGTTTGTACTGCAAACAGCTTAAATATACCTGGCCCACTATTGGATCGTATGGAAGTCATTCGAATTCCTGGTTATACCGAAGATGAAAAAGTAAATATTGCAACACGTTATTTAATTTCGAAACAAATTAAAAATAATGGTTTAAAAGAAGATGAGATTAAAATATCAGATTCTGCAATTCATGATATTATTCGTTATTATTCTCGCGAAGCAGGTGTTCGTAGTCTTGAGCGGGAAATAGCAAAAATTTGCCGTAAAGTGGTTAGAAAAATTGTTCTTGATTCAACTAAAAGTTCAATTGAAATTACATCTGATAATCTAGAAGAATTCTTAGGTGTAAAACGTTTTCGTTTTGGGTTGGCCGAAGAAAATGATCAAATTGGGCATGTTACTGGACTTGCCTGGACTGAAGTGGGAGGCGAGTTACTAACAATTGAAACCGTGGTGATGCCAGGTAAAGGTAAACAAAATTTTACCGGTCAGCTTGGTGACGTGATGAAAGAGTCAATACATGCAGCAATGACTGTAATGCGTAGTCGTGCGCAATTTCTTGGTTTAAAACCTGACGTTTTTGAGAATATTGATATTCACGTACATGTACCCGAAGGTGCAATACCAAAAGATGGTCCTAGTGCGGGTATTGGTATGTGTACTGCATTAATTTCGGCTTTAACCAAAATTTCGGTACGTTCTGATATCGCGATGACTGGAGAAATAACGTTACGTGGAGAAGTTTTACCCATTGGCGGTTTAAAAGAAAAGTTACTGGCTGCTCATCGTGGTGGTATTAAGAAAGTTTTAATACCTGAAGAAAATCGAAGGGATCTCACCGATATTCCTGATAACATCAAGAAAGATTTAGAGATAGTTCCAGTGCAATGGATTGATCAAGTACTGGCGTTGGCTCTTGTTAGTCCTACAAAACCGTTAACTGATGATGAATTTGCTGTGTCAACAAATAAAGAAAATGATAAGTCAAGTAAAAATAATTCACTTAGAACACATTAATTAACAAAAATGTCAGATTTTGTGTTTGATATCTTGACCCAGTAATAGCGAAATTGGTATAACATAATCCGTTGAAATCAATAAACCGCCTTTTAGTTTAGGGCGGTATTTTTTTTCATATATTCAATAATTAAAATTTAGATATTGGGGGGTAGGTCAGTGAATAAAGCTGAATTGATAGAAGCCGTTGCTGAAAAGAATGAAATGACAAAAGCTGCTGCAACAAGAGCTGTCGATAGTGTTCTGGGAACTATAACTGAAACACTAGTTAGTGGAGATCAAGTTACTTTAGTTGGGTTTGGCACCTTTCAGGTACGTGATCGAGCTGCTCGTGTGGGTCGTAATCCACGTACAGGTGAAGCAATTGATATCAAGGCTTCAAAAATACCGAGTTTTAAAGCTGGTAAAGCGCTTAAGGATGCCGTAAACTAGCGCGCTTTCCGATAGGGTGCTTAGCTCAGCTGGGAGAGCGTCGCCTTTACACGGCGAATGTCGGGGGTTCGAGCCCCTCAGCACCCACCAAGTTCTAGGACCGGTAGTTCAGCTGGTTAGAATGCCGGCCTGTCACGCCGGAGGTCGCGGGTTCGAATCCCGTCCGGTCCGCCATATTATGTTCAGTGCAAAAAAAGGGGGGTAGAATTTCTATCCCCCTTTTTTGTTAAACTATTATATAATCCTTCAATTTAAATGATATAAGCTTATCGGCATAAGCTTTTTACGGAACAATAAGAATAGACAATGATTAATAAAAGTGGGAATGCAGCGCCATGATGCAATTAATAAGGGATCGAGCCCAGGGAGTTGTTGTTTGGTTAATCGTGGGTTTTATTATTATTACCTTCGCTACATTTGGTTTAAGTAGTTACCTATCTGATTCAGCTAACACGGCTGTTGCGATTGTAAATGGTGATGAAATTCTTACTACAGAATACGATCGAGCTTATCAGAATTTCCAACAACGTTTACAACAACAACAGGGTGAAAATTATCGCCCCGGCATGTTTCCAGAATCATTTATACGTCAACGAGTGATTGATTCATTAGTCAATGATTTAATTTTTGACCAATATTTACAAAAGCAGGATTTTTCGGCTTCTGCAAAACAAGTTCAGTCTCAATTAGCCAAACAAGATATGTTTAACGGCGAAAATAAGCAATTTTCCAAAACGCGTTATCGTGAAGTGCTGAGTCAGCAATCCATAAATGTAGAGTCGTACGAAAGTAGTGTACAAAAACAGATTATTCAGCAACAGTTATACGATGGCTTACGAGATTCAGCATTTATCTTGAGCTCAGATCTTGAGCAATACAAAAAACTAAAAAGTCAACAACGAGATATCGGTGTATTAAGATTAACACGTGCTAAATTTAAAAATGATGTAAAAATAACAGATGTAGAACAAGAGGAGTATTATAAATCAAACTCAGCCAGGTTTATGACACCCGAAATGGTGAGTGTTGAATATGTGGAACTTGATCTTGAAAAAACAGCATTAAATTTTGATATCACTGATGCTGAAGCTAAAAAATATTATACAGAAAATACTAAATTATTTACCTCGGGTAATGAACAAAGAAAAATACGTCACATTTTAATTAATGTGAACAAAAAAACCGATGATGCAACAGCCAAGAAACAAATTACTGAACTATATGAAAAAATAAAAAATGGCAAAGATTTTATTGAAACAGCCAAAAAATCTTCTCAGGATTTGGGTTCGTCTAAACAAGGTGGTGATCTTGGCTTAGTGAGTAAAGGTGATAATGATAAGTCATTCGATGAAGTTGCATTTTCTCTGGATATTAATACTGTCAGTAAGCCTGTGAGATCGCGCTTTGGTTATCATTTAATTAAAGTAGATAAAATTAAACCTGCATTAACAAAAGATTTTTCTGAAGTTAAAGACAAAATTAAAGCTGAGTTTCAAAAAAATAAAGCTGAAGATGATTTTTATAAAGATGTTGATCGAATGGATCAATTAGCCTATGAGTCATCGAGTTCGCTCACTCCGATGAAAGATGAATTGAACCTGGATGTACAAACGAGTAAATTATTCACTCGCTCTGGTGGAGAAGGAATTTTTTCTGATAGACGTGTACTCGATCAAGTCTTTAGTGATGATGTTTTAAATCAGGGACGAAACAGTTCTCCTGTTGAATTATCTGAGTCTCATTATATTGTTGTAAGATTGTTAAAAAGGGAACCAGCAAAGCAAAAAACTTTTGATAGTGTTAAAACTGACATTAAGTCAGAATTATTAGATAAAAAGGCTAATGAACTTTTGATTGAATTGGCTACAGATGCGGTAGAAAAATTTTCACAAGGAGTTAGTGGTGATGACGTTGTTTCAAACATCAAATATACAAAGTGGACTCGTTATGGATATATAAACCGAACTCAATTAGCAAGTACCGATAAAGAATCTATTGATGCTACAATACGCAAAAAAGCTTTTACTATATCCCGACCTGATAAAAAACCAATGATCGAAACAATGAGTTTAGCTACTGGAGATAAAGCTATAATTGTTGTTTATGGTGTAAAAGAAACCGAGAATACTAAACCTGATGCAATAAAAAACGAACTTCGTGGTTTAACTGCTGCAAATAGTGATTCTGAACTTGAAGCTTTTATATCATTTATCAAAGAGCAAGCAGACATTAAAATAATAAAACAAGCAATTGAGCAATAGTACAAGACCAAATGAAATAGTAATGAACCTATTTCGCGAATTACTAAACAAACATTAGTAACTACCAGGTCTGGTATTTTATAAATTAGCGAGGGTGTAAAACTTCGCAGAGAAACAATTTAAACTCATAAATCACTTTTAAAAAATTCTTAATAGTTTTGTGTACTTTGCTGTTAATGATTTTGAATTCTATATATTTTTTCGTTGATTAGGGAACATTCGAATGCCTAAACTTGCACTTCATTGGCAAATTTTAATTGCGTTGGTATTGGCATTTATTTTTGGTGCATTTACTTCACCTGATAGTGTTTTACTGGGGATTAAATTTTACGCCGTTTATGATTTTGTCGGAACATTTTTTCTTAATGCTTTAAAAATGATAATAGTGCCATTAGTGTTGTCATCAATCATTACTGGTGTTGCAGGTATTGGAAATACCGATGGTTTAGGCCGTTTGGGATTTAAAACAATCGCGTTTTATATAGTCAGTAGTTTTTTTGCAATTATTATTGGCTTATTCTTTGTTAATTTATTTGAACCTGGAATTATCGATGGTGTTCCTGCAAAAGATTTACTTGGTTTGAGCTCCGATCGTGTTGCTGATGTTGCGTCGAGAGTAGGTGGTCAAGATGCTTCAAGTATTTCAGATGTATTTTTAGGTTTGGTTCCTCCAAATATTATTAAAGCCGCAGCTAATGGCCAAATGTTAGGTTTGATTTTTTTTGCTATTTTATTTGGAGTATATATTACAAAAATTACCGAAACATATGCTAAAGCACAATATAATTTTTGGCAGGGTTTGTTTGAAATAATGATGAAAATGACAAATTTCATTATTAGTTTTGCACCAATCGGAGTTTTTGGTTTAGTTGCGAAAGTCATTGCTGATATTGATACAAATGAACTGGATGCATTATTTGAATCGTTGTTCTGGTTTACTTTTAGTGTTTTGGCAGCATTAGCAACCCACACATTCATAGTTTTACCATTATTGTTAAAATTTGTCGCCAAGGTAAATCCGTTACGACATATTCAAGCAATGGCACCAGCTATGTTAACGGCTTTTTCAACTGCATCATCATCAGCTACATTACCGTTAACTATTAGAAGTATCGAAGAAAATGCCGGAGTATCTAATCGAATCAGTTCGTTTGTATTACCGCTAGGTGCCACAGTTAATATGGATGGTACAGCATTATATGAATGTGTTGCAGCCATATTTATTGCTCAGGCATATGGTCTTGAACTAACTATAACGGTTCAATTTACGGTAGTTTTAGTAGCCTTGTTAACATCCATAGGTGTTGCTGGAATACCATCAGCAAGTCTGGTTGCAATTACAATTATTTTATCAGCAATTGGTTTACCGCTTGATGGTATTGCGCTTATTTTTATAGTCGATAGAATCCTGGATATGTTTCGAACCAGCGTGAATATATTTAGCGATTCATGCTGTGCAGTGATTGTTGCTCGACTTGAAGGTGAAGAGGGTATACTTGGTGAGTCTAAACCACTAACTTAAACGTAAATTCAAAATCTTCAATCGCTGAGGACGCAAACTACATTGAGAAATAGTTTAAACTAATAAATTACATAAACCTAAATCTATGTGCAGTCTTGCGTATTCAGCGGTTCAAAAATACAAATCAAAATACTATTTTTCGACTTCTTTTTCTTTTGTATCGAGAGGTCCCATTCCTATATGGCTATAACCTGAGTCAGCATATATAATTTCTCCGGTTAAAGCAGAGGCTAAATCGGAGCATAAAAATGCCGCAACATTGCCAACTTCTTCAATAGTGACGTTTCTTCTCAATGGTGCTGTATTTTCGACATGAGTTAGCATTTTGCGAAAGTTGCTAATTCCTGCTGCGGCCAAGGTACGAATTGGTCCAGCTGAGATAGCATTTACCCGTATCCCATCAGGTCCCAGACTTTGAGCCATATAGCGTACATTAGCCTCTAAACTGGCCTTAGCAAGCCCCATAATGTTGTAATTCGGCATTGCCTGAACTGCACCGATGTAACTCAGAGTTAACAATGCGCCATTGCGTCCTTCCATCATTGGCAGTCCGGCTTTAGCAAGTGCTGCAAAACTATACGAACTAGTTTCATGAGCTTGTCGAAATCCTTCACGTGTTACACAATTCAGATAATCACCTTCCAGTTCTTCACGAGGTGCAAATGCGACAGAATGTACTATGATGTCCAGACTATCCCAAAAGTCGTCTAAATGGTCAAAAACATGATCAATCTGATCATCGTCGTTTACATCACACGGTATGGTGATATCCGATCCACATTCTGCAGCCATTTTATCAACTCGATCACGAAGTTTTTCGTTTTGATAGGTAAAAGCAAGTTCAGCTCCTTCCCGTTTCATGGCTTGGGCAATACCCCAAGCAATCGAGCGATTGCTTGCAATACCGACAATAAGTGCTCTTTTACCATCGAGAAAACCCATACTATTTTACTCCTTGCTTATTATTTTCACTATTATTTCTGCATGATAACAATGTTACTCACCATACACTAGTGATAGGTTTAGGTAACTGTACCTTGTTGTGTTGAGTGGTACAATCCTTTAGCATGGCTTTATATAATTGATATTTATAGTCTAAAATAACTAAAAATAATAGATATCGGGGAGTACACAGGATTTATGGAGAAACGATTCACGTCGAAGGATTTCATCCTATATGGGGTTTTTGTTGTCATAATTATATTAATTATCCTGACAATGTACATGATTGACCGTCAATGGTTAAAAATTTCTGAAATGCAGGTTACTTTGCAAGAGCAAGCAAAAGATCTTCGGTCTTTGAGTAGTAAGTTCAGAAATAATACCCAAGATTTTCAAGTTGGGGTTCCCCGGAATGGTAGCAATATTCCAGATAAAAATTTAATCCCTGCTGCATTCAAAAATGCGTATCAGGCAACACAGCAACCTGACTATGCTGAAGGTGACTGGTTTGTACGAGCATTTGGCAACGTGAAAACAATTACTCCCTATGTTTCACAAGATACTTATGCTTCTATTGTACAAAAAAATGTTCTCGAAAGCTTATTGGTACGTAATGGTGAAACACTAAAGTGGCAAGGCTTACTTGCTGAAAGCTGGCAGGAGAGTGAGGATGGCTTGACGTTTACTTTTAAAATTCGACCTGAAGCAAGATTTTCTGATGGTACTGAACTTACTGCTGATGATGTTGTTTTTACTTATAATTTTGTTATGAACGAGAAAATTGCAGCACCACAATACCGAGTCAGTTTTGTAAAAATTAAAAGTGTTACTGCTACAAATAAGCATGAAGTCGTTTTTGTATATAAAGAGCCTTATTATAATGCCTTATTTGATACAGGTTGGGAAATGAAAATATTACCTAAGCATTTTTATGAAAAATATTTAAAAGATCCTCATAGTTTTAATCAATCAAAAGGTCTGTTATTAGGATCAGGGCCTTATCGATTAAAAGATCCAGTAAGTTGGACTCCCGATAAAGGATTTATTGAATTAGAGCGTAATCCGCGCTACTGGGGTTTTGTTCAACCACCCTTCGATAAATTAATCTGGAAGTTTATTGAAAATGCCAGCGCACGTTTAACAACATTTCGTAATGGTGATATTGATAATTATCGTGCTCGTCCTGTTGAATATAAAAAATTACTATCTGATAAAGAAATTTTAAGTAAATCCGATAATTGGGAATACATGAGTCCGGTTGCCGGTTATTCTTACATCGGATGGAATCAACAAAGAAATAATAATCCAACACGATTTGCTGATAAACGGGTACGACAAGCAATGACTTATTTAACTGATAGGAAAGGTTTTATAAAAGATATTATGCTTGGTTATGCGGAACCTGCAATTAGCCCGTTTAATCCCCGTACTAAACAACACGCACCGGAGCTTCTACCGCGTGAATATGATTTAGAAAAAGCCAGGTTATTGTTAAAATCTGCTGGATATGAAGATCGCGATGGTGATGGCATTATTGAAGATATCAATAATAAAGCTTTTGAGTTTGAAATAATTTATTCTCAGGATAGTGAAGACACCAAAAGAATCGTTTTATATTTAAAAGATTCTTATGCACGAGCCGGAATTTTATTAAAGCCAAATCCAACTGAGTGGACAGTATTACTAGATAAGTTAAATACTAGAACTTTTGATGGAATTATTTTAGGCTGGTCTAGTGGTTTGGAAACAGATGTTTCACAAATGTTTCATTCAAATCAAATTAAGGATGGTGATAACTATACCCATTACTCGAATAAAGAATTAGATAGATTAATAGGAGAAGCACGGCGAACAGTTGATGAAAAAAGGCGAATGAAAATTTGGCAAAAAGTCGAGCATATATTATATGAGGATCAACCATATACTTTTTTAATGAGGAGTAAAAGTTTGCAATTTATCGATAAACGAATAAAGAACCTTGCTATTGATAAACTGGGGTTAAATTATAGACGAATACCTTATGAAACTTACGTTCCAGTAAAAGCACAACGTTACGCCCCTAAATAGTTTAGATTCATATTAATATATTATGTATCACTATATTCTTAGAAGAATTTTATTAATGTTTCCTACTTTGTTGGGTATTACGTTAATTGTATTTATCATTATGGCAGCAGCTCCCGGTGGATTATCAACGCAACGTTTAATCGAAGGGCAGGGCCTCAATTCAGAAGCAAAACAAGCATTAGAAAAGTACTATAATCGTCTGTATGGTCTGGATGATCCTGCACCAGTTCAATATCTACGTTGGTTAAACAATGTTTCGCCAATAGGTTTTATCCTCGATGACGATAATAATATAAGCGGATTTTCTTTTTTAAAAGGGTCAAATTTTGGAACAAGTTTCTTATATGGTCGACCAGTACTTGATGTTGTTTCAGAACGTATTCCTATTACTTTATTACTCAATGTAATTTCAATACCTGTTATTTATATAATTGCAATTAGTTTCGGAATACGAGCAGCTGTAAATCGAGGAAAGTCGTTTGATGTTGTATCAGGTGTCACTATGCTTGGTTTATGGTCAGTTCCGATAATGTTGGCAGGTGTGTTATTTATCGGTTTTTTTGCGAGTGATCAATATTGGCATTGGTTTCCAACTGCAGGGCTTAGTCGACGTGAAGCATTTGATATGCCATTTTTACCACATTGGTCTGATTTATCAGATGTATTTGTATTATTTCTATTGCTTGTTACCGGAACAAGCATCTTATTATGGTTAGCAAATTCTCATAACATTCGAATTCGTATTATAGTGATGACTTTGCTTGGTGCAAGTTTTGGATTTATAATGGGAAATGATTTGTCTGGTGAAGCTAATATATATGTTTATGTTTTCTTAATTATTTTTTTAGCATTTATATTCTTTTTAATTGCTAATTCAAATTTCACTTCAATGCGAAATGTCTTAATGGGTTTCATTGGGATTTTGCTGGCTATGGTTATTGCAAAATATTCGATGTCTGGTGAATTTGTTCGAGGATTTGTGCTGGATCGAATATGGCATCTGATATTACCCGTTATAGCTTTATCTTATGGTAGTTTCGCTGCTTTATCAAAATTAATGAGAACCGCAGTTCTCGAAAATTTACTTTCAGATTTTGCGCGAACGGCCCGGGCAAAAGGTGTAGCAGAAAATAATGTTATTTGGCGGCATGTTTTTCGAAATAGTTTATTACCGTTGATTACAATCTCTGCAAGTTTATTACCTGCATTACTTACCGGGTCAGTAATTGTAGAAGCGATTTTTAGTATCGATGGGATGGGGAAACTTGCGATTCAAGCTGTGCAAGGACGCGATCGTGAAATGGTATTATCAGTAACTCTGGTTAGTGGTTTATTAACGCTAATAGGTTATTTAATTGCAGATATCTGTTATGCCATTGTCGACCCGAGGGTAAGTTATGACTAGAGTAGCACGACCAGGCAATAATGGCAGCAGTTATGCTTCAGGAATTATCAAAGAAGCATTTACAAACACAAGTGCGAAAATTGGACTTAGTTGGATAATGATATTAATTGTAATGGCAGTATTTGCGCCCCTGCTAGCAAATAGTCATCCAATAATAGTAAGTGAAAATAATATTATTAGTAGTCCATTAATGTCCTACCTCAATGCTGTTGATGTTAGCTTATTTATTCTGTTTTTCATTTTTATTTTTCTTGTTTTTTTTAAAATTGAATTCAAATATAAGCTATTAATTTTTGTTATTATAACAATTTTAACTTTTAGTCTTAGTAGTATTTTTATTTCACCTCCCAAGTTGACAACTTATGAGCAATATCGAGAAGCTGAAAAATTTGGAACGATTGATTGGATCATAAGAACACCTATTAAATATTCACCCAAAGATTATTTACGTGATGAGGGTGATACAGGTTTAGAAGCACCATTATCTGTAAATTCTCGGACACATATATTTGGTACCGATGAAAATGGTGCTGATGTTTTAAGTCGTATGATTTATGCATCAAGAATTGCATTAGGAATTGGATTTGTTGCGACCGGAATAGCAATGCTCATTGGCGTTATTATAGGAGGATTAATGGGATATTTTTCTGGCATATTTGATATGTTAGGCATGCGTCTGGTAGAAATATTTGAAGCAATTCCCACGTTATTTTTATTGCTAACATTTGTAGCTTTTTTTGGGCGTAGTTTGTATTTAATGATGGTTATTATCGGTATTACTAGTTGGTCGGGTTATGCCAGATTTGTTCGCGCAGAATTTTTGCGCCTGCGTGAGCAAGAATTCGTTCAAGCAGCTATCGCATGTGGTTTACCTTTACGTTCAATACTTTTTCGTCATATGTTACCAAACGGTATAGCTCCAGTGTTAGTTGCTGCAAGTTTTGGGGTGGCCTCGGCGATACTTGCAGAAGCAACTTTAAGTTTTCTCGGTTTAGGTCTGGTTGATGACCCTTCATGGGGGCAAATGTTGAATCAAGCAGTTCAATCAGCGACATTTAATTGGTGGATGGCGGCCTTTCCTGGCGGCGCAATATTTTTAACAGTATTTTCATATAATATGATGGGTGAATCATTGAGAGATGCTATTGACCCTCAACTTAAAAAATCTGCAAATTAGTTATGGATATTGTTCTCAATGTCGAACACTTAAAAACCTATCTTGAGACTGGTACTGGAATTGTAAAAGCAGTTGATGATATTAGCTTCACCATTAGTAAAGGGGAGACATTTTGTTTGGTGGGTGAATCTGGTAGTGGCAAGTCAATTTGCGCATTATCTATAATGCAATTATTGCCTAAAGATATTAGCTCACATCCTGACGGACAAATAATATTTACTAAAATTGAAAATAATAATGAAATTAATTTACTTGATTGTTCTATCAATAAATTACGTGATATTCGTGGTTCACGTATCGCGATGATATTTCAGGAACCAATGACATCGCTTAATCCAGTATTAACCATAGGAGAACAAATAACGGAGGCACTTCAATTACATTTTCCTGAACTAAATGAAGAACAACAAAAAAATAGAGCAATTTCTGCCTTAACGCAAGTACAAATTCCAAATCCTGAACAACGATATTCCGAATATCCTCACCGACTATCTGGTGGTCAACGACAACGTGTGATGATTGCGATGGCGATGGTATGTGAACCTGATCTACTAATAGCTGATGAACCTACAACAGCATTAGATGTAACTATACAGGCTGAAATATTGTTGTTAATGCAAGATTTACAAAAAGCTAAAGGTATGAGTATTTTATTTATTACTCACGATTTGGGTGTAGTCTCACAAATCGCAGATCGTGTTGCCGTAATGCAACTTGGCAAAATTGTAGAAATTGGCGATTGCACAGGAGTATTGCAAAATCCTCAGCATGTCTACACAAAAAAATTATTGGCTGCACTTCCAGAAAAAATGAAATTAGAACGTGATAAGAAATTTAGTATACAAAAAGGAGATAAACCAAATAAAAATATTAAAAAAATTACATTAGTTAAGTTACAAAATCTTAAGGTTTATTTTCCGGTTAAAAAAGGAATATTTAGACATACAGTAGATCATATAAAAGCCGTTGATGGAATTGATTTAAATATCACTAAAGGTGAAATTCTGGCATTAGTGGGTGAGTCTGGTTGTGGTAAAACTACTTTAGGTCGAGCAATTATAAAACTAATCGAACCAACTTCAGGAAGTATAGAATTTTCTGGTCATAAAATTTCAAATTTAAGTCGCACTGAAATGAAACCGTACCGAAAATCTATGCAGGTTATTTTTCAGGATCCAATGTCGTCATTAAACCCACGTTTGACTATTGCTACAACGTTAACCGAACCAATGGCTGTTCATAAAATAGGAATTTCATTTGAAGAAAGAATTGAATTGGCTCGTGATATATTGGAAAGTGTCCAACTAGATCCGGATTATTTATGGCGTTACCCACATGAATTTTCTGGTGGACAAAAGCAACGAATTGGTATTGCCCGTGCTTTAGTATTAAAACCTGAGTTTATTGTGTGTGATGAAGTAACGAGTGCGTTAGATGTATCAGTTCAGGCTGAAATCCTGGATATTCTTTTAGATTTACGTAACAATCACCGGTTAACTTTATTATTTATTACTCATAACATTTCAGTTGTTGAATACTTAAGTGATAGCGTTGCTGTGATGCAAGCAGGAAAGATAGTTGAGTATGGCCAAACCGAACAAATTTGTTTTCGTCCAACTAACGATTATACTAAACGTTTAATGGATGCAGTCCCAAGGGTAAAAATTTAACTAGCTTAACCACGTTAACTGGATTGCCTGGTTACATCAATATATAATGTAATTCTTTGACCAGGATATAAATATTTACTGCGTGACAAACGGTGGTTCCAGCGTTTGATTTGTTTTATCGAGACACGAAATTTTTTCGAAATTCTTGATAAAGAATCTCCTTTTCTAACTCGATAACCGATACGTTGAGTACGGTTTGGTGGCCTGGTAATGGGTCTATAGTTTGATGCCGTATTACTTGTTCGAGCCCATATGATGATTTTCTGTCCAGGTTGTAATTTATCTCTTGGTGACAGGCTATTCCATTTTGCAAGTTGCCGTGTGCCAACACCATGTCGCATTGCGAGTCCCCACCAGGTATCACCACGCTGTATGGTGTATTTAATTTTTCTTCCTTTACGTTTAATATTCTGGTTATGTTTTACACGTTGGTTTGAACTTAGTTTATAGGAACTTAATTTTTTAGTTGCAGTTGGTATTAATAAATTATGCCCCTCTCGAATGCGGTTACTACGCAGATTATTAGTTCTTTTGATAATAGACGGACTAATATGATATTTTCGTGCGATACTGGCAACAGTTTCACCTTTGCGAATTTTATGGCGTTTCCACTTTATACGTTCATTAATGGGTAAATCGGCTAACGTAAATTCAAAATCATCACTCTTGTCAGCTGGAATGAGCAAATAGTGTGGCCCCTTAGGAGCAGTAGCCCAACGATTAAATCCTGGATTCAAGTTGTATAACTCTTCAATTGTAATACCAGCCATTTCAGCAGCAAGAGCGAGATCAATTTGAGAGCTAATGTCAATTTTTTTAAAATAAGGTTCGTCTCTAATTGGCAACAGAGATAAGTTATATAACTCCGGATTCATTATTAACTTTTTTAAGGCCAGTAATTTCGGAACATAGGCTTTTGTTTCTTTCGGTAGCTTTAAAGAAAAGAAATCGGTAGGACGACCGCGTTTTTTATTGCGGTTAATAGCTCGTTGAACTGTGCCCTGACCTGAGTTATACGCAGCAAGAGCAAGCATCCAATCACCATTAAAATTGCTAGCAAGATTTTTTAGTAAGCGTAATGATGCATTTGTTGAAGCATAAATGTCACGCCGTCCATCATACCACCAGTTCTGTTTTAAGCCATATAAACGACCTGTTGAAGGTATAAATTGCCATATTCCTGATGCACGGCCATGGGAATATGCAAATGGTTTAAAAGCACTTTCTACTATTGGTAATAATGCGAGTTCGCCGGGGATACCCTGGGCTTCCAGAGATTCAACGATAAAATGCATATACGGTGTTGCTCTTGTAGCGACGCGATTAAGATAGTCAGGGTGGTTTTTAAACCATTTAAATTGGCGATCAACTCGAGAATGCTCTATATCTTCAAACTGAAAGTTGTCACGAATCCGATCCCAGACATTAAGAGTTGTATTTTCAATTAAAATTGGACCAAATTCATGTTCATCTAATTTTGCTTGTAGATCAGCTTCATTTAGAAAGGCAGGGTAATAATGATCACCTGTTACAGTAAACAATCCCTGAGCTTCGTCCTCAAAAGAATAAATCGTTGACTGATAATTTGAATTTAAATTATTGTCTGTGATTGCACATGATGATAAAACAACAATAGTAAGAAAAAATACTGTTTTGTTAATATTAGTTTTAATTATTTTCTTTAGCATATTGATATCTATAGTAAAAATTGTAATAGTATTCGTCAAGTACCATTCAATAATAATGCCAACCTGGTGTAGAATTAAGCTGCTTTTTAGCTCAAATCATTATTGATAATTAACCTCTATATAATGCCAGAATGTGTAATTTGGTGTAAGGTTGTATATAAGAAATTAAGGATTATTTACTCTTATGTTTGCAAGATTTGATAAATCTTCGTTTAGATCACAAAATATATCGGCAGATCAACGGTTTACTTTATCTAAATGGTATAAAACCACACTAGGTGCAAGTTTTGAACAGGAAGAGAAGGCTAGTCTGGATCGAAATTTGAAGTACTTGTTTGGTTATTATTTATTACAAATTGGACAATTAGGGCAATTAGATTGGCATGAAAAAAGTCGGGTTTCTCACTGCATCATTATGGAGCAAAATGTTGCCATAAATTCTGCTCAAGATGAAAAAATGTCTGTATCTGCAATAGGTACAGCACTGGAATTACCTGTTCAAAGTACCAGTATCGATGTATTGGTATTACCTCATCTACTTGAGTTTTCACATAATCCGCACGAAGTTTTACGTGAAGCAGAAAGGGTACTCATACCCGAAGGACATGTGATTTTGCTATCATTCAATCCATTTAGTTTTTGGACGTTATTTCGTTGGTTATTTATATGGAAGCATGAACTACCATGGCGGGGACGTTTTTTTAGTAAAACACGAGTAAAAGATTGGTTGGCATTATTAGGTTTCGATGTGGTGGTGTGTGAGAGTTATTTTTATCGACCACCAATACAGAATAAAAGTTTTATGTCTAAAGTTAAGTTCCTTGAGAGAATAGGAAAGCGGTTTTCGCCGGCTCTGGGGGGAGGTTATATATTAGTTGCTAAAAAACGTGTAAATACTCTTACACCTATTCGTCCAAGGTGGAAGTCCCGTCGAATAGTTTCATCTGGATTAGAACCATCAAATAAAACATCTTCATTACGAAACAACAATTAATTAATGAGTGATATCATAAAAGCCTACACCGATGGTGCTTGTCGGGGGAATCCTGGACCTGGCGGCTGGGGTGTATTACTTCAATTTGGTGAACACGAAAAGAAACTGTGCGGTGGGGAAAAAAATACAACAAATAATCGCATGGAGTTAATGGCAGCCATAATGGCATTAGAAAGTTTAAAACGAACTTCAAAAATTAATATAACCACAGACTCGCAGTATGTAATGAATGGCATCACATCGTGGATTAAAAATTGGAGAAAAAGAAACTGGAAAACAGCATCGAATAAGCCGGTAAAGAATGTTGATCTTTGGCAACGATTAGAAGCTGCAACCGCTCAGCATGAAGTTAGTTGGGATTGGGTGCGAGGACATAGTGGTCATGTTGAAAATGAAATTGCTGATAATCTGGCTAATAAGGGTATTGATAATTTATAAATGTTCTCATTAAGTTCTATTTTGCGCAAGTGACTAATCTCATGTATCTTAATAATTATGAGATATATTGTTCTGGATACTGAAACTACTGGCTTAGAGACCTCTCAAGGTCATCGTATTATCGAAATTGGTTGTGTCGAAGTAATTGATCGAATCATTACCGGCAATACCTATCATCAATATATAAATCCGGAACGTGAAATAGATGAAGGTGCTATTGAAATTCATGGTATCAGTAATGAATTTCTAAATGATAAACCAAAATTTTTTGATATTGTATCAGATTTTATGAATTTCATTAAAGGTTCTGAATTAATAATACATAACGCACGATTTGACATTGGATTCATAAATTATGAATTGTCTAAATTAAAAGGGTCGAAAAATAAAGTAGAAGATAGTTGTACTGTTTTGGATACCTTGGCATTAGCACGAAAATTACATCCAGGACTAAAAAATAATCTTGATGCATTGTGTAAACGTTATAACGTTAATAACTCAGAACGTGATTTGCATGGTGCATTGTTAGATGCTGAGATTCTTGCGGATGTTTATTTATCCATGACCGGTGGTCAAGTTAAATTATCTTTAGATAATTTTTCAGATGATTTGGTTAATCAAGAGCAGTCTCAAATACGTCGCGTAGATATAAATAGATCAAAATTACGCGTTATATTACCCAGTGATCGCGAGCTTGAAGAACATGAACTAAAGCTTAATAATATTGAGAAAGCCAGTAATGGAAAAAATCTATGGCATAACTCAATTATTAGTACAAAAGATAGTGGTGAATTCGCTAAACTTAAACCTAAAGAAATACCTGAGTAGTTTTTTATTTAAAAATTAAATTCCGAAGGAAAATTAGTATATAAATCTCAGGTTAATTAATTAACAAGTGTAGCCAAATACTGGCAATGTAGCCAAGTGCAATCGCCCATATCCATTTGAGGTGCGCAAAAAAAGTGTAGATTCCCCTGGCTTGCCCCATTACTGCTACACCAGCCGCTGATCCCACTGATAATAGTGAACCTCCGACACCAGCTGTTAATGTTACCAGTAACCATTGAGTTTTATCCATAACAGGCTCCATGGTTAACACGGCATACATCACCGGAATATTGTCAACTATAGCTGAAATCAGACCGACCAATATATTTGCCTTGGTCGGTCCAAGCTCTCCATATATCATTTGTGAAGTAAGCTCTAAATATCCTAATGCACCGAGCCCACCAACAGATAAAATGATGCCATAAAAAAACATTAATGTATCCCATTCTGCTCGTTCAAGTGATTTAAAAATATTATAATTCTTATCAGGGTTAAGTGGATGTTCTTCAATATTTAAAGTTTTATTCCCATCTAGCTGATTATCCAACGTCTTTGAAAATTTACCTTTACGACGTTTCAGGTAATAACCAAAAAATTTCAGAAAACCAAGTCCGGTCATCATGCCTAAAACTGGAGGTAAGTGTAAAAAATTGTGAGCAGTGACGGCCATGGTGATAGTGAGAATAAAAAGACCTACAACGATCCATGCCCCATGTTGTAATACTGCTTTTTCATTTGCCGGAGCAGGCCGTTTGCTTGATACAACAAAACTCATTAATAGTGCAGGTATAAACCAATTGACAAAAGAAGGAATAAATAATGCGAAAAAATCATTAAACTGAAGTACACCTTTCTGCCAAACCATTAACGTTGTGATATCGCCAAAAGGGCTAAATGCACCACCAGCATTTGCTGCGACGACGATATTTATGCAACCAATGGTAATAAATTTTTTGTCCGAAGAATCGATACTCATGATGACTGTTGACATCAATAAAGCTGTCGTTAAATTATCAGCAATGGGTGAAATACAAAAAGCGAGTAATCCGGTTAACCAGAAAATTTTACGTCGTGAAAATCCTTTATTAACCAACCAGACACGCAATACATTAAATATTCCTCGTTCCTCCATGGTGTTTATATAGGTCATTGCAGCAAGTAGAAATAAAAATAATTCCGCGAACTCTAAAAGATTACGACGAATTAGAATTTCTGCGCTATCTGTATCACCATTATTTATAAATACCAATGCAACAATAGCCCATATAATTCCAGCAGCAACAATGACAGGCTTGGATTTGCGTAAATTTAAATGTTCTTCACCGATAACCAACAGGTAGGCAAGAATAAATATTATTAAAGCCAATATTCCGGCCCAATGGCCTGTGTAATTATAAGTAGCAGCCTCTTCGCTGGCAAAACAAACTGATGGTAGTATTAGAAGCATACCGAAAAATATTCGATACCAATTTGATGTATTCATATTTTTTATTTTCACCGAAAAATTAATTTTAAATATATTATTGTATTAATATTTATTATTCACCAAGGTACTTGAGTGCAGGCAGGGCACGGATTTACCCTGCAAAAACAACAAGTACAACAACACTGATGTATATAAAAATGTATTATACCGGGATAGCCAGTCTTCAGACTAATTCGAATGATAACATTATAAATGACCAGAATTGAGTAGTTAAAGATACTAAATGTGGTTTACACGAAGTATACCTATATTTTTAATAATACTTTTGTTTATTAAAAGTACTATTTTCTCAAGAAATAAATTCAATATAGTCTTATTGCACATATTTATTATAGTTTATATAAAGATTTCAATCGCTTAGCGAATATGGTTGAAAGTTAAAAAAATGTTTATATGTTAAAGTTTATACAACCGTGACCGATAATTGTATTACGAATTAACACAAATTAGATATTATATTCTGTTGTTTAAAATAACCGAATATTCCTCCCCCTGCGCCTAACCGCGCAACACACCCTGGCCCTGCTCCCCTGCAGGGCATTTTTTTGATCACTATTTTGTTAACTTATAACGATTTCATCGAATTTCTCAAGTATCGAATAATTTTGCCGATAATGATTTAGAGCTTAATCAGTGTGAATAACAACGCGGATTCTATAAGCTAAAATCAATGGTCAAAGGCGATGTTGAATTATTTTAATTTCTTATTTGTAGCAAATGTACTTAAGTTTATAAACTCGTTTCTAGGTGAATAAAATGCCAATATCCAGCACGGTTTCTGATGATGGAAAAATAGTTACAATTTTTATTAGTGGTCGTTTTGATTTTAATTCTCACCGCGATTTTCGGGAATCTTATGGTGATAATCTCAGTAATTTAAAATATATCGTTAATATGAGTGGTACAGATTATATGGATAGTTCAGCATTAGGAATGTTGTTACTTTTAAGAGAGCATGCTGGTAGTGATAGTTGTGATATTACCATTACGGAT
Source organism: Thiohalomonadales bacterium (assembly GCA_048060815.1). Classification (GTDB taxonomy): domain Bacteria; phylum Pseudomonadota; class Gammaproteobacteria; order UBA6429; family Thiohalophilaceae; genus CAYQUC01. The sequence goes on from JBGMQW010000017.1 coordinate 24,271, forward strand.
TGTAGTGACGAAATTAAAAAAATATTAACAATTTCAAATTTCGAAAAACTTTTTAAGTTGACTTAATAGTTATTTTAATTATTGTAATAAAATGAAAGTTCTTATTGTTGATGATGATATTAAAAATCGATTGACGTTGAAAGTCATGTTGGTTAAGGATGGTCATGAAACTTATGAATCTGAAAATGGGCAAGAAGCTATTAGTATCTATGAAAAAGAGGATTTGGATCTTATCTTAATGGATATTATGATGCCAGTACTTGATGGCTATACGGCAACAAGGGTGATAAAAGAAAAAGCAAAAGATAACTTTATTCCGATTATATTTTTAACTGCAACCACTGATGAAAAGGTTCTGGTTAAATGTACTGAATCGGGTGGAGATGATTTTTTAAGTAAACCCTATAATAGTGTTATTTTACAAACAAAAATTAATGCTTTAGATAGAATACGTAAGTTATATAAGCAGAATTTACATCAAAAAGAAATTTTATCTGAATATTATGATCGAATGGAACGAGATCAAAGTGTTGCTGAAAAAATATATTCTAATTTGATGGGGCGAAGTGAAAATGACACGCGAATAATTGAATGTTTGCATGAACCTGCAGATAAATTTAATGGTGATTTGATTTTAACATTACGAAAACCTGGTGGTGGTATTAATTTACTAGTTGGTGATTTTACCGGTCATGGTCTTGGTGCTGCTATTGGGGCTCTTCCGGCAGCAGAAGTATTTTTAGGGATGACTGCTAAAGGGTTTTCTACGTATGAAATTATAATTGAAATTAATAGTCGTTTAAATAAACTATTACCAACCGGCATGTTTTTAGCTGCTGTTTTGGTTGATGTTGATATAAAAGAACAACGTGTTTCTATCTGGAACGGTGGTTTGCCTGAGATGTATGTATTTAGTCATGAAGATAATAAAATATCTGATATTGTAGAATCTTCGTCATTACCTTTAGGAGTTGTAGATTCTAACAGCTTGACTGTGTCGGAAACTGTTTTGAAGCTAAAAACAGGTGATAGCATTATAGTACATTCAGATGGTGTTATTGAAACAGATAATGTTGCAGGAGAATTTTATGGGACAGAAAGATTTGAATCTTTAATTGAATCTTCTATTCCAAAAGGAACGTTTATTAATGATGTGATCGAATCTGTATTGAAATTTAGAGGTGATGAAATTCAGAGAGATGATCTAACTGTTGTGCAGTTTAAATTTGATTGGACTTTGTTAAGTCAAGTTGAAGAAGTCAATGTGATTTCAAGTCGTTATAAAGCAGCTTCTAACTGGAATTTTAAACTCGAACTTGAGCATGATACATTAAAACATACAGACCCAATACCACTCGTGGTTCAGTTTATAACAGAGATACAAGGTGTTGAATCACATAAGGGAAACTTGTTTACAATTTTATCCGAACTGGTGGCTAACTCACTGGATCACGGAATTTTAAGACTTGATTCAGTAATAAAATCAACAGCTGAAGGATTTGCCGATTACTATCAACAACGTGAGAATCGATTAGAAAAATTAACCAAAGGCTGGATTAAAATAAATATAAAAAATACACCACGTAAAAAAGGTGGAGAAATTTCAATTCAGGTTTCAGATAGCGGGAAAGGGTTTGATTTTGATAAATTAATGCAAAATAAAATTCCTGATAAAAGTAATTCTGGCAGAGGTTTAGGACTTATTGAAAAGTTATCTTCAAAAGTAAATTATGAGGTTGATAAAAATTTACTTGAAGTTGTTTATGAATGGGATTAAATAATATGTCACAATATTCACTAAAAAAATCGGGCTACATGACTCCAAATGAAGTTGCGGAGTTATTATTAGTATCACCTATCACTGTTCGACAATGGGCTCAAAAAGGTTTAATTGATGCCGTTATGACTCCCGGAGGTCATCGGCGATTTACTCGAGACGCAATTGAAGCGTTTGCGCAAACACGGGGGTTGAATCTTAAATGGCCAGATGATGATGATGAGATTACTCGAATTTTAGTTGTTGATGATGATACCCAGTTAAACCAGTTTTTACGTGAGTTTTTAGAAAATCAACCTATTCCAGTTTTAACAGAATCTGCTATAAATGGTTTTGATGCCGGAGTTAAAGTTGAATCATTTAAACCACATGTTATTTTACTCGATTTAATGATGCCTGGTCTGGATGGTTTTGAAGTTTGTCAGATTATTAAAGAAGATCCGCAACGTGCGAATATTAAAATTATTGCAATGACCGGTTATCCAACTAGTAATAATTTACAGAAAATAGAAGCTGCAGGTGCAGCAACTTGTTTGAATAAACCATTAGATACCAAGTTACTATTATCTGCAATTGGTTTGGTTGATCGACGTCGACGTTCAATAAAACACTAACCAGGAGTTTAGTCAGATCTAGAGAATCTTAGTGAGAGGAGGGATCGTCTTGTTTCACTGCAATTGTCGTAGATTTTTTCTAATTAGATAGACAGCTAGGGTAACATATCAAGTAAATTTGGATTGTTAATTAATTTATTTGACAATATTAATGATGTCGCTGTCCAAACTTGATTTGTATTGGATTTTCTTCCAATTAAACGTCCTGAACGACTATCGTAATATTCAGGCCAGTTATCATGGCATAATTTATCATTAGCAGTTTTACAGGCACGTTCAGCTAAATCTCCACGTCCAGATTTTAATGCAGCAGCTACAAAGGTCCATAGTAATGAAGGCCAGTTACCACCATTCTGGTATGACCAAGGAGCATTTTTAGGATCACTTCCTGTTCTTACTTTCCATTCCAGGCCACTCATTGCAGGAAAACATATTTTAAGTGGCATACTGCCTATAAGATCGTTCCAGTTTATTTCATATAATTTTAGAATTTGTTCAGATTGATATGAAGTAGTTAAACCAGATAAAATAGCAAGTAGGTTACCCAAAGCAAAATAACGAAAATCCATTCTACCTGCGCCGATATTTCCAACCAGGTAACCACTGTTATTCGGTAACCAGTCAACTATCCAGTCTGGAATTGATTCCGGGTGAATATTTAATATATTGATACTATTAATACCAAATTCTTCAGTTGTGTATCGGTGAATTTCATTTAGTCTTTGTATGTCTAACCAATAAAAAATACGAACATAATTCATTAATGCATGTTCTCGGGTTTTGGCTGTTTCGAGAAATGAAGAAATTTCTGCTGATTTTTTACCATCGATTAATTTCTGTGTGATGCGTAAAATACTATAAAAAAGTGATTGAATTTCAATTGGATGACCATAAATACCCATACGGCGATCTATCATTGTACATGCATCGGGGACTAACAATGCTGGACTAACTTCAAAACTATCTTGTAAACACAAGTGCAAAATTTGTTGCATTGCGTTTTGAAAATCTTCTCGCTGTGCTATTTCATTATCCCCAGTGCTTTTTATATAAACATATAATAATATAATCCACCACATCATAGAATCAACAGGAGCAACTCGACCAATAGCGCGTTCACCAAAGTCAGCTGTAATTTCTTCTTGACCATTTTTATTTATTTTGACACCGAAACTTGCTGGCATTACTCCAGGTTGAATCTCGTGACCTGAGACGACTCTTTTTTTAGTTCTTAGTGAGAGTACTGTTTCAAGAAAATTTTTGACAATTTCTGTTTTTCCATCAGCCAGGAAAACCAATGCAGCGGG
>JBGMQW010000018.1:0-10279 GCA_048060815.1 Thiohalomonadales bacterium
GGGGGCTTCGGCTTACTGGAATTTTGACGAAGGTACGGGGACTACCATTGTCGATGGGAGCGGTAACGGTAATGACGGGACATTCGTCAACGAGCCGACCTGGTACACTGCCGGCAGACACGGCGGGGCGATAGACTTTGACGGCGGCAACGATTATATAACCGTGCCGGATTCAATCGGTGTGAACCCGACAGCGGCGATTTCCGTCGAGGCCTGGGTAAGGAGTGATTCGTCCGGCTGGAATAATAATTATTATATAGTTTATATTAAAGCTTATTCTTACACTAATTTCTTGTTTTTAGTACCAATTTTTAAAATTACTTCATATTCTCAACTATTCGTTTCACAGGACCAAAACTCAAACGGTGTATTTCTGTAATCCCAAGTTTATTTATTGCAGTAACATGTTGTTTTGTCGGGTAGCCTTTGTGTTGCGCTAAGCCATAACCAGGATATATTTTATCGTACTCTTTCATTTCGTTATCCCGGGATACTTTAGCAATAATTGATGCAGCACTTATACAGGCCACACTGGCATCACCTTTAATGATTGCTTCTGACGGGCACGGCAAATCCGGACAACGATTACCATCAATTTGAGCAAATTCTGCTGATGGTCGAAGTTGTAATACCGCACGTTTCATCGCCAATAAACTAGCTTGAAGGATATTAATGTCATCAATTTCTTCAACTTCTGCTCGTCCGATGGCCCAGCAAATAGCAGAATTTCGAATTTCTTGTGCAAGATATTCCCGTTTTTTCTCAGAAAGGACTTTTGAATCCATTAAGCCTTCAATAGGTCGTTTCGGATTTAATATGACAGCAGCAGCAACTACGGGTCCTGCTAATGGCCCTCGGCCAACTTCATCGACACCGGCTATATATTGAAAATTCTGTAGTTTATTCATATTTTCTTTATTGTACATTGATTAACCAGTTCGTCCAAATTAGGCTAGATATCTATAAATATCCAGAATATATTAGATGGGCTTTGTTTTATCCAACATAGGCATTCAAAATGTTAAAATCCACTTTCAGCAATGATATTTGATACAATATCAACTATATACACCTTAGGTCAGTACACATCATGAAAACTTTAAAAACCGCTGTAATTGGCGTTGGTTATCTCGGTAAATTCCACGCCGAAAAATACCATAACATTCCCGATAGTGAATTAATTGCTGTTATTGATAAGAATGCCGAATTAGTACAGGAAATTGCAACGAAACTAAATGTCCAGGCATTGACAGACTTTACCAAATTAAAAGGTAAAGTTGATGCTGTTAGTATTGTCGTTCCAACACAATTACATTATGAAACAGCAAAATTTTTTCTTGAAAATAATATTCATGTCTTATTAGAAAAACCAATTACAACAACTGTAAAACAAGCTTCTGAGTTAGTCCAACTTGCAAATAAAAATAATATAATTTTGCAAGTTGGCCATTTAGAACGATTTAATCCGGCCATCCTGGCACTCAAGGATGTTCTCAATAAACCCCTATTTATTGAATCACATCGCGTTGCACCATTTAATCCTCGTGGTGCTGATGTTAATGTTATATTAGATTTAATGATTCATGATATCGATATCATTATGAATATGGTGAAATCCAGAGTAACACACATTGATGCAAATGGCGTTACGGTGCTATCAAATGACATTGATATTGCGAATATCCGTTTACAATTTGAATCTGGCTGTGTTGCTAATGTTACAGCAAGCCGAGCAGGTCTTAAATCGGAACGTAAAATGCGTTTATTTCAACATGATGCCTATATAACCATTGATTTTCAAAATAAAAAATTGGGTATTCATCGAAAAGGTGAAGGTGAGATGTATCCTGGTGTCTCTAATATAAAAAGTGAAGAGCAAGCGTTTGATCACGGTGATGCCCTATTTAGTGAAATTGAATCATTTCTAAATGCTATTAGAAATAAAACAAAACCGGTTGTTAGTGGCGAAGATGGTCAACTCGCACTAGAGACTGCATTAAAAATTACTGATTTACTTAAACAAAAATAACGAACACAGAAGGACTATATCCATGATACCAATGGTTGATCTTAAAACTCAATATAACAACCTGAAATCTGAAATAGATCAAAACATTTTAACTGCTCTGGGAAATGCGCAGTTTATATTAGGACCAAACGTCAAAGAATTTGAACTTGAGTCTGCAAAACAGTTAAGCGTAAAACATGCTATAAGCTGTGCATCCGGTACTGATGCTTTACACCTTGCGCTAATTGCAGCTGGAATCGGTGAGGGTGATGAAGTAATTACTACATCATTTACATTTATCGCAACAGCTGAAGCAATTTGTTATGTTGGTGCAATACCTGTCTTCGTTGATGTATTACCAGATACTTTTAATATTGATCCAGATTGTATTAAAGCAGCTATCACATCAAAAACAAAAGCAATTTTACCCGTTCATATTTTTGGCCAACCAGCTAATATGGACTTTATAATGAAAATTGCAAAAGAGAATTCATTACTGGTAATTGAAGATTGCGCACAATCCTTTGGAGCTGATATTAATGGTAAAATGACCGGCGCTATTGGTTTAGCTGGCTGTCATAGTTTTTTTCCCAGCAAAAATCTAGGTTGCTATGGCGATGGTGGAATGGTTACAACAAATGATGATTTTATAGCAGAAAAAGTATTAACATTACGAAATCATGGCAGTAACAAACGTTATCATCATGACATTATTGGTTATAATAGTCGTCTTGATGAACTTCAGGCAGTTATTCTTCGTATAAAATTAAAAAATATTTCGTCCTTCAATGAAAATAGAAGACGCGTTGGACATCTATACAGTGAATTATTAAAAGAGTTTGTTCAACCTCCAACTGAGGATGAAATTGGTACCCATGTTTATCATCAGTATACAATACTAACGGATAAACGTGATCAGATAATGGAGATGTTATCTAAAAATGATATTGCTTCCGCCGTTTATTACCCTATCCCGCTACATCAACAAAATGTGTTTAAGGAAAATTGCGCAGATCTTAACTTACCAGTTACTGAAGAAATTGTATCTCAATGCATGTCTTTACCGATTTATCCTGAATTATCAAATGATCAAATTGAATCAATTGTTACTGTTATAAGACAATGTTTTTAAATAAATGAACAAAAATGTCATGATCATAGCTGGTGAAGCATCAGGTGATCTCCATGGTGCTCAATTAGTACGCCAGGTTAAAAAGCTTGATAACGAAGTTAATTTTTTTGGTATTGGCGGTAGTAATATGAAAACTGCTGGCGTTGAAATTAAAATTGACTCCGCAAAACTTGCTGTTATTGGTTTAGTCGAAGTTATTAAGCATTATCGTAGACTTGTTTCATATTTAAATGAAATGAAAGATTTGCTTAAAACTCAACGGCCAGATCTGGTAATACTTATCGATTACCCTGGATTTAATCTTCGACTTGCTAAAGCAGCTAAACGACTAAAAATTAAAGTACTATATTATATCAGCCCACAGGTATGGGCATGGCGGCAAGGACGAGTTAAGAAAATTGGTTTATCGATTGATATGATGGCAGTAATTTTTGATTTTGAAACTAAATTTTATGAAGATTATAATATTCCAGTTCGGTTTGTCGGACACCCATTAACTGAAGAAATTCCAGAGTATTATAATAAGTTAGAAATTATAAATTCTGTTGGTCTTGATCCAAATAATAAAATTCTGGGTTTATTCCCTGGTAGTCGAAAAAGTGAAATCAAAAACTTATTACCAATACTATTGGAATCAGCAAAAGAATTATACCAACAAGATGAAACCTTACAATTCGTATTACCGCTGGCATCAACAATTAATCAAGATGATATCAAACCATATTTAAAAGATTTTCAAATTCCGGTTAAAATAATACAGGATAATAGTACAGCTACAATCCAGATGTGTACCGCCATTATTACAGCATCAGGTACTGTTACTTTAGAAATAGCCCTGTCAGGTGTTCCAATGGTCGTTATTTATAAAATAGCTACTCTAAGTTATTTTATATTGCGTATGATGGTACACCTTGATCACATTGCATTGTGTAATATAGTTGCAGATAAACGAATTGTACCGGAATTAATACAAAATGATGCAACACCAGATAAGATAGTAAGTGAAATTGAAAAAATTTTATATTATGATAATTATTCTTCCACAATAATCGAACAACTAAAATTGATTAGAAATAATCTTGGTCGTTCCGGGAAAGGCTTATTAGTGGCCGAATTGGCTTTAGAGATGTTAGGTAGACGGTAAGTTATTATTCTAGATTCCGCAGTTGAACGCAAATCTTCCTTCAAAAGTTTAGACTGCTAATTTAGGTTAAAGATACTACCTAAGAATACTTCTTTTTGAATTTTTAAGAAATTCATACATTATTTTTACTTCTTCACATGACTCTGATATTTTCTCTATTTCTTTTTTTGCATCATCAAAACTAAGTTTACTACGATAAAGATATTTATAAACACGTTTAATATTTTTGATAATATCACTGGATAAATCGAGACGTTTTAAGCCTTCTGAATTAATACCGTGGGGATGTGCTGGTGTTCCGGAAACCATTAAATAGGGTGGCACATCTTTGGAAATTGAACTTCCCATAGCGGTAAAAACATTATTACCAATGGCACAAAACTGATGAACTAGCGTAAAACCACCTAGTATAACGCCATTGCCAACTGTGACATGTCCGGCTAATGTAGCATTATTTGAAAAAACAACATCGTTAGCAACGATACAATCATGAGCGATATGAATATATGCCATTAACCAGTTGTTATTACCAATACTGGTTAAACTTCCTCCATGATCTGTGCCACGATTAATGGTGACAAATTCACGAATAGTATTACCATTTCCAATTTCTAATCGGGATTGTTCGTCATGAAATTTTTTGTCCTGGGGAATTTCACCTAGTGAACTAAATTGAAATATTTGATTATCTGTACCAATGGTTGTCGGACCGTTAATAACGACATGTGGTCCAATTACAGTACGTGCACCTATAGTGACATTGGAACCAATGACACTATATGGACCAATAATAACTGATTCATCAATAGTAGCTTTAGGATCAATAACTGCTAAAGGATCAATGTTCACCAAAATACTCTCAAAGATCTATTCTCTTTTAGTATCAACATTAATAAAATTTACGCTTCTTTTTCAACGCACATTATTTCGGCACTTACGACATGCTCACCATCAACTGAAGCAATGCATTCAAATTTCCAGACACCACGTTTTGTGGTAACAACGGCTGCTTCGAGTTGTAATCTATCACCAGGATCGACAGGTCGTTTAAACCTGACATTATCAATGCCGACTAAATAATATAATTTATTATCGTCAGGTTTTCGATCGGAAGATTTGAAAGCCAGAATTCCGGTTGCCTGAGCGAGCGCTTCTATAATTAAAACACCAGGCATAACAGGTTTTTGAGGAAAATGACCAGTAAAATAAGGTTCATTGAATGTCACATTTTTATAACCAATTAATTTCTTTCCAGACTCAAACTCTGTCACTCTATCAATTAGTAGAAATGGATAGCGATGAGGTAAATATTGTAATATTTCGTTTATATCTAACATACGGAAATAACTTATCCTTTATTTTTTAATTCTGATATTGTTTTTTCTAATTTTTTAATCTGATGAGCCATCTCATCTAATTTTTTAAATCGAAAATTACTTTTTTGCCATTTTTTAAATGGCTCTAATGGTGTTCCAGATGAATAAACTCCAGATACTTTTACATCTTGAAAAACATTTGCAGCACCAGTAACGGTAACATTATCTGTTATTTCTATGTGACCGGAAATTCCTACTTGACCAGCAAACATACAATTTTTGCCAATTACTGCACTTCCGGCAATACCCACACATCCCGCTACTGCTGTATTTTCTCCAATTTTCACATTATGTGCGATATGGATTAGGTTATCCATTATTACGCCATTTTCAATAACAGTATTTTCAACAGCTCCCCGATCAATAACTACATTTGAGCCAATCTGTACGTCATCACCAATAATAACAATCCCGATTTGTGGAATTTTTATCCATCGACCATTTTCAATAGCATTACCAAAGCCATCAGATCCAATAATAGTACCAGAATCAATAATACATCGTTTACCAATTAAGCTACCATGTTTTATTACAACATTTGGATAAATCCGTGTTTGTTCACCAATTTTTGCATCTCGTCCTATATAACAACCGGATTCAATAATCACATTATTAGCAATAATCACATTTTCATCTATAACACAATTAGCACCAATGCTACATTTAGAACCAAGCTTTGCGGTTGTATGAATAACCGCTGTTACATGAATTTTGTGTGTTGGTTTTGAAAGCGGATGTAATACTGTAGCGATTTTTGCATATGCCACATGAGGATCATCGACAACAATACAATTTCCAGAAAAAGATTCTTTATCTGCTTCTTTTAGTATCACAGCACTTGCTTTTGTATCACTTAATTTTTTTTTAAATTTGCTATTAGATAAAAAACTTATCTGACCGTCTACTGCAGTTGCTAATATTGCAACCGAGTTTATTACACAGCTGTGGTCACCTATCACTTCACCGCCGACAAGTTGTGAAAGTTCAAGTAGACTTGCGCTCACTCTGTGCTCCTTTGAATTAAAATCAAATAATCTTTCTAGTTATTTTTTTGAATATTTAGTACGTAACATTTTCAATACTTCAGTTGTAACATCTACTCTTTTACTAGCAAATAATACGCTTTCTCCCAATATTGCATCATAATTATTTTTTTTTGCATATGTAACTATTGTTTTAAAAACGAGTTTTTGCAACTTATTTAGTTCATCATTTCTTTTAATATTTAAATCTTCATTAAATTCTTGTTTGGCTCGTTTTATATCTCGTTGTAATATAAAAATTGCTCTTTCTTTTTTAATTTTATCGTCTCTACTCATAAACGCAGAATTCTTACTAAACGCTTTTTCAAGTTTGCTAAGTTTACTTTGATTATCTGTAATAGATTTTTCTCTTGGTGCAAATAAATTTTGTAGCTTCTTACGTGCTGCATCTGCCTGAGGTGCATCTCTCATGACTATTGATGTATCAACAAAACCAATTTTCAATTCAGCAGCATTTAAACTAAATGAATATAGTGATAATAATAAATAAATAAATACTTTTAAAAACTGCACTTCTATTCTCCCATAGCTTAAAATGGTGACCCCATAGTAAATTGGAATGCTTGTAAATCATCTCCCGGCTGCTCATCAATTACCTGAGCAAGACTAAATCGTAAAACACCAATTGGAGCTAACCAAATTACCGAAACTCCATACGACGAGCGCAGATCACCTAAATTTATATTATCTTTATCAGCATAAACATAACCAGAATCAAAAAATAAACCTACCCTGAATCCTGAAGCACTATCATCATTAGCACTTGGCAATACCAGCTCAACATTTGTTACAATTTTAGAGTTTCCTCCGAATGGTTGACCTTTATCTTTTGTATTTGGACTGCCTATACTTCCAGATTCATAACCCCGTACAGAGCGACTGCCGCCCACAAAATAGTTTTTGTAGGGTGGTAATTCACCAGTTTTCTGATAACCATCACCATGTCCGAGTTCCACGTTTGCCATTATAGTCCAATTTGACCATACGGTAAAAAAGTGGCGTGTTTCAAATGTTACTTTGTAATATTGAAGATCACCACCAGGTACAGCGAGTTCGGAGCTAATTCGAGTTTTTTGACCACTTCGAGCAAAAATCGCACGATCACGGTTATCGAATTTCCAATAATTGGATAATGTATAAGTATCAAAATTATCACCGTATTTTTCTACAAAATCTTTAATATTTTGTACTGTTTCTGCTCCAATAATCATTTCAGTATCTTCATAACCCACTGAAAAATTCGTAAATTGATTTTCTGTTAAAGGAATACCAAAATTAACACTAGCCCCAACACTGTTAGTTATATAATTTGTAATTACTGTTTCTTTAGTATCAATTTCTCTTGAAAATAGTGTAAAGCCTGCACTCACACCATCTAGTGTATAATAAGGATTAGTCAGGCTAAAACTATACAATTTTGTAACTTGACTATTGTCAATTTTAAAAGCGACACGGTTGCCTGTGCCAGCAAAATTATCTTGTGATAAACCTAAGTTAAGTATAAGACCCTGTGTATCCGAATAACCTAACCCAGCCGACACTTGCCCCGTCGGCCGTTCAGAGACATTATAATTGACATCTACCCGGTCATTAGTACCAGGAACCGATGGCGTTTCAACGTTTACTGACTCAAAATATCCAAGACGATTTAATCTTGTCCTCGATTGAGCTACTTTATCTGTAGATAACCATCCATTTTCCATTTGACGAACTTCTCTTCGAACAACCTTATCTTTTGTTTTAGTATTACCAGTTATATTTACGCGCCTTACATAAACTCGTCGACCTGGATCAACGTATAAATTTAATGCTACAGTTTTTGATTCAACGTCAACATCCGGGATAACATTTACATTTGAAAAAGCATATCCCAAGGTTGATAATTTTTCAGTGATATTATTTCGACTTTCAGACGTTCGCTTACGAGAAAAAATATCATTAACAGCAATCGGGACAAGTTTTCTGATTTCGCTTTCCTCAATTATAAAATCACCATTTAATTTCACTTCACGAACTACATAACTTTCACCTTCGGTTACATTAATTGTAATATAAATGTCTTGTTTATCAGGAGATATTGATACCTGTGTGGAATTAATTGCAAAATTAATAAAACCACGATCGAGATAATATGATTTTAATATTTCTAAATCACCCGATAATAGTTGTTTTGAGTATTGCTTTTTTCCTCCAAAAAATCCTGTCCCGGCAGATTCAAATTTACTTAATATTACGTCATCTTCAAATCTATTATTTCCAACAATGTTGATGGCATAAATTTCTGCTGAATCTCCTTCTGCAATTTTTATTTTAATGCTAACACGATTTCTCTCTTGTACTGTTATCTCTGTATCAACTTTAACGCTATATTTTCCTAAACTGTAATATTGTCGTTTAAGTTCCTGTTTCATTCTTTCTAGTACTGAAGGATCAAAAACACGTCCTTTAATTAATCCAATTTGTTTGAGTACGGCTTCTAAAGAATCTGTTTCTATATCTTCATTTCCTTCAAATTCTATCTCAGTAATAGCTGGACGTTCAGCAACAAAAATCACTAAAATATCACCTTCTCTTTCAAAGTGTATATCTTTAAACGCACTTGTCTTGTAAAGAGCTTTAATAGCCTGGCTACTTAATTTACTTGTAAATTTATCACCTACTTTAATAGGTAGATAATTGAATACCGTACCTAAAGAAATTCTTTGCAAACCTTCCAGGCGAATATCACCTATTATAAATTCATCGAATGAATGCGCAGTCGAAAAACTTAAACACCCTAAAATTACCAAACCTGATTTATTAATCTTATACATATCTTTGTTGCAACTACCTTAATATACCTAATATGTCATTATAAATTGCAAGACTCATTAGCATAACTAATACAACTATTCCTATACGTTGTCCAAACATCTCAAATTTTTCAGAAACTGGACTACCTTTCACGATTTCGATTAAATAATTAAATAGATGCCCTCCATCTAAAATAGGAATTGGAAATAAATTAATTAAACCGATACTAATACTGACTACAGCTAAAAAATTGATAAACGTAGAAAAACCGGAACTTGCAGTCATACCTGCATATTTCGCTATTGTTATTGGACCACTTATTTTATCAATAGAAACCGAACCACTTATCATTTTACCAAAAGTTAAAAGCATTAATTTTGTATTTACCCAGACTTTTTTAGCTGCCTCAAATAAGGCTTGTATTGGCGGGTATTGATATTTAATTTTCATATCTTCTGGATAGACACCGGTATCAACCGGCCCTAAACCGATTCGTCCAACAATTTTACCGTTTATACTTTCTTCAATTGGTGTAACAACTATTTCCAGTTCATTTGAATTTCTTTTTATTAAAAATTTAAGTTGTTCGCCGGGTCTCGCGCTAACATATTCAATTAATTTATTTGAACTATCGATTTCCACATCATCTATTTTAAGAATTATATCGTTTACAGCAACACCTGACTTTTCTGCAGGTTTATTTGCTATTAATTTTACAACTTTAGGTGGTCCAGTTGGGTGCCATGGATATATTCCTACCGATTTATAATAATTAGTTAATGC
>JBGMQW010000018.1:10379-27857 GCA_048060815.1 Thiohalomonadales bacterium
AGGTTTTAGATCTGTAACACTAACAATTAACATTAACCAGTAAGCGAATAGTGCAAAAATAAAATTAAATGCAGGACCTGCAAATACTACTGCAAATCGTTTATAAACTGATTGCTGATTAAAGGTTCGATGTATTTCTGATGCGGCTACATTTGAATCACGCTCATCGAGCATTTTGACATAACCACCTAATGGAATTGCAGCTATAACAAACTCAATATCGTCTTTTCCGAATTTTCTGGAATATAATATTTTTCCAAATCCAATAGAAAAACGTAACACTTTAATACCGAGTTTTCGTGCTACCCAAAAATGACCAAATTCATGGAATGCAATTATAATTGTTATAGCTACAATAAAAAAAAATAAATTACTAATAATATTCAACATTAACCAACCTGCTGCATATCGAGACTTATAATTTTTTTGGCTCTTTTCCTTGCGCGGAGATCACATTCAACAATTGTCTCAATACTATCAGCCTGTTGAATATCTTCTGACTGCAAAACACTATCAACAATTTTAGGTATATCAATAAATCGAATATTAGAATTTAAAAACTCATTTACTGCAATTTCATTTGCTGCATTTAATATAGTACAAGCGGTACCCCCGGTTTCCAATGATTCTCTTGCTAAGCGTAAACATGGAAATCGTTTTTCGTTCGGAGCCTCAAAATCCAGGCGAGCTAATGAAATAATATCCAGGTCGGTTACGCCTGAATTAATTCTTGTCGGCCAGGCTAATGCATTGGCAATAGGCGTTCTCATATCAGGTTGACCCAATTGAGCTAAAACAGATCCATCTTTGTACTGTACCATTGAATGAATAACACTTTGAGGATGTATAATTACTTCTATTTGATTAGACGTTGCCTGAAAGAGCCATTTTGCTTCAACTATTTCTAAACCTTTATTCATCATTGTTGCAGAATCTACCGAAATTTTTCTGCCCATACTCCAATTAGGGTGAGCGCAAGCTTGCTCCGGAGTTATATTAATTAATTCATCAAGAGGCGTAGTACGAAATGGGCCACCGGATCCAGTCAGATAAATTTTATTAATACCAAGTTTATTTAGGCCCGCAGAAAAATCTTGTGGTAGGCATTGAAAAATTGCATTATGTTCACTATCAACAGGTAGCAATACAGCAGAATATTTTTTCACTTCATTCATAAAGAGTTCACCTGACATAACAAGTGATTCTTTATTAGCTAAAAGAATGTGTTTTCCTGATTGCGCAGCTGCTATCGATGACTGTAATCCAGCAGCACCTACAATCCCTGCCATTACATATTTAATTTCACTTAATGAAGCAACAAAATCCAGAGAATCATTACCACTTAAGACATTGACTTTTAACCCGGCATCTTTAATTTTTTCCTGCAGTTGAGCAGCCGCATTTGTATCAACCATTACTGCATAATCTGGATTGAACTCAAGGCATTGAGTGAATAAACGTTCAACCTGGTTATTTGCAGTTAGCGCTATAACTTTATAATTATCCAGATTTAAACGAATAACTTCTAAAGTACTTAAACCAATTGAACCAGTAGAACCAAGTATCGTAACACCGGCTTTCGGTTTTGCATTATTTGAACTCATTCCGGAATACCCATCACCATCAAACATAATAAAAATATTGGAGCTGCTGCTGTTAAACTATCAATTCTATCCATTATACCGCCATGCCCAGGCAAAATATTTGAACTGTCTTTTCTGTCTGCTTCACGCTTATATCGACTTTCCAGAAGATCACCTAATATTGAAAATAAGACTGTTGCCATCGACAAAATAACAATTGCAACTGCCTGGACTGTTGGAAAGCCATCTCTTAACGTAACTAAAACTGTATACACTGAACTTGCAATCAATGCACCCCAAACACCTTCCCATGACTTACCAGGGCTTACCCGCATAGCAAGTTTTGTTTTACCCCATTTCTTACCGCTAAAATATGCTGCACTATCTGCAACCCACAACAATACTAACAAACCCAATAAATAACCCGGACCATATTTTTCATCATTATGTAAAACAATAATTGCAATAAAAGGTACGATAATAATCAGAATCCCCATTAAACCATGTCGAGCTTTAAAAGTAAGTTTAGGGTATGTCATTCCGGCATAACCTAAAACATAATAAAACATCATCAACCAAACTATAAATGCTATGCCTAAGGTTAATAGCAATAAATTATAATTGGGCACAATTATAAACAAGCCTACAATCATCAATACAATAATAAAAGAAATGTAAAGCGCCTGAGTTAATACAGTTTTTAAGCCAATTAATCGAGCCCATTCCCAAGCTGCTATTATAAAAATAATAGCCGTAAATAATGTGAAATAATTATTAGGCAATTTAAACATTGCCAATATTACTAATGGGGCAAGTATGAACGCAGTTATTAGACGTGATTTAAGCATTTTTAATTTGATCTACCTGCTCACCTGTAAATCCAAATCGTCTTTGTCTTTTCATATAGTTTTGAATCGCTTTTTCAATTTCAATTTCATTAAAATCTGGCCACAGTGTGTTTGTAAAATACAATTCCGTATAAGCTAACTGCCATAATAAAAAATTGCTAATTCTTTCTTCGCCACCAGTTCGAATAAATAAATCAGGCTCAGGTAATGAGTTCAAGCTCATGTGTTTTGATATGCACTCTTCACTTACATCATCTTGTGTTAATACACCATTATTTACATCAATAATTATTTTTCGTACTGCATTCGTAATATCCCAACGACCACCATAATTTGCAGCAATTGATAAAACCAGACCAGTATTTGATTTGGTTGATTCTTCTGAGTCTACAATTTTTTTCTGTAATTTTTCTGAAAAAACGGTTCGATCACCAATAAAACGCATACATACGTTATTCTCATTTAAACTTTTTATTTCTTTTTCTAGTGACGTGAAGAATAACTCCATTAAAGAACTAACTTCGGATTTTGGCCTTTTCCAATTCTCACTGGAGAAGGCAAAGATTGTTAAAGCTTGAATTGATTTTTTTGCACAATATTCAACAATATTTCGAACAACTTTTACACCACTTTTATGGCCTGCAACTCTGGGTAAAAATCGTTTTCGCGCCCAACGACCATTACCATCCATAATTATTGCGATGTGTTTGGGGAATTTACCATGAACATTTTCAGTACATTTATTTGAGTGACTGATATTTGTCATATCATATCCATTGGTCATGAATGTTAATTATTGTTTAAATTTGAATTATTTTAAATTTCCATCAAATCTTTTTCTTTTGCTTCAAGGTGTTTATCAACTATAGAAATGTACTTATCAGTCAATTTTTGTATTTTATCTTGTGCCTTTCTATCATCGTCTTCTGTTATTTCTTTTTCTTTTAATAATGATTTAAAATCACTCATTGCATCACGTCTGATATTTCTAATTGCAACACGACCACCCTCACCTTCTTGTCGAACAATCTTTGTCATATCTTTTCGTCGCTCTTCTGTTAACTGGGGTAATGGGATACGAATAGTATCACCTGCTGTTGCAGGATTTAATCCAAGATTTGAATTCATTATTGCTTTTTCAACAACAGGAATAAGCGTTTTTTCCCAAACAGACATAGATAAGGTTCGAGAATCTTGTACTGAAATATTTGCAACCTGACTCAACGGCACTAATGAACCATAATAATCAACCGTGATATGATCTAACAAGCTTGGATGTGCTCGGCCTGTACGAACTTTTGTTAACTCTTGTCGTAATGACTCAGCGCTTTTATTCATGCGTGTTTCTGCATCTTTTATAATTTCATTTAACATAGTTCGTACCTAACTCACTAACGTACCGATTTCTTCACCGGAAATTATTCGTTTTAAAATACCTTTTTTATTCATATCAAATACTCGAATAGGTATTTTATTATCACGACATAATACAATTGCGGTTGTATCCATTACTGCTAATTTTCCTTCAATTACTTGATCATATGATAATTCATCATATCGTGTGGCTGATTTATCTAATTTAGGATCAGCTGAATACACTCCATCAACATTTGTACCTTTTAAAACAATATCTGCATGTATTTCAATGCCTCGTAAACTTGCAGCAGTATCAGTTGTAAAAAATGGATTTCCTGTACCAGCTGCGAAAATCACAACTCGAGATTTTTCTAAATGTCGAATTGCTTTGCGACGAATATAATCTTCACACACCGAGTGAATAGAAAGCGCAGACATCACTCGAACTTCCAGGTTTTCATTCTCAAGACCATCTTGTAATGCTAATGCATTAATTACAGTTGCTAACATTCCCATATGATCAGCATTGGCTCGATCCATACCTTCAGTAGCTAAACTAACACCACGAAAAATATTCCCACCACCAATAACTAAAGCTACCTGGATGCCTGATTTAATTAATTGAGAAACTTCAGTAGCAATATTTTTTATAACAGAAGAGTCTATTCCAAACTCTCCCTTGCCCATTAATGCTTCGCCACTTAGTTTCAGTAATATTCGTTGGTATTTTGCTTTATTCACATAATTCTCTAATATTTAATTAATTGCCTTTCGCCTGTGCCATAACTTCTTCAGCAAAATTATCTATTTTCTTTTCAATACCATCACCTAATTCAAACCGCACAAATGACTCAACTGTTGCATTTGCGGATTTTAGTAATTTTTCAATCGTTTGATCAGGATCTTTTACAAATGGTTGACCAAGTAAGGTGACTTCTTTTAAATATTTATTTATTTTACCTTCAACCATTTTCTCAATAATATTATCCGGTTTACCGCTACTAGCTGCTTCAGCTGAATAAATTTCTCTTTCTCTTTTTAGTAATTCAGTATCAACTTGATCTGCACTAACACATATTGGTTTACTTGCAGCAATATGCATTGCAATATCTTTTGCCAGCTCAATCTTGTCGGTTGTTGTACTAACAACAACTCCAATCCGATTACCGTGGCTATAACAACCTAGTACACCAGTGCTGCTCACTAATTCAAAGCGTCTTACACTGATATTTTCACCTATTTTAGCTATTAGCGTTTTTCTTGTGTCTTCAATTGTAGAGCCGGAAGCAAGGTTTAAATTATTGAGCTCGTTAATATTTGAAGGTTGATTTTCTAAAACACTCAGAGCAACTTCATTTGCAAATTTGCTAAAATTATCATCCTTGGCAGCAAAATCAGTTTCACAATTTATCTCGATAATAACAGCAGACTTATTGTTTTCATTTAGTTTAATAACAATTTTTCCTTCAGCTGCAATCCGACCGCTTTTTTTATCCGCTTTTGCCTGGCCTGTTTTCCGTAAATGATCAATTGCCGCTTCCATATCACCATTAACTTCAGTTAATGCTTTTTTACATTCCATCATACCTGAACCGGTTCGTTCACGTAGTTCTTTAACCTGTGCTGCAGTAATAGCCATAGTGCTATAACCTCTCGTATCTTTTATAAAATAGTTAAATCAAATTATTTGATAAGATATATTCGCATCAAAAATACTGGTACGAGTATTTAGTGATATCAATAATCAATTATTCAGAAACATTCTCGGACTTTGTTTCATCATCAGCTGAATCATCTTTGCTAGAAGCATTAGTTTCTTTAACTTCAGTCTCTTTAACTTCAGTTTTTACAGCTTTAGCTTTTTTAACAACTGTGGTTTTTGATTTTGATTTTTTCCTGGCTTTTTTTACTGGTGCTTCTGCACCAAGTTCAACAAAATCATCACCAGCTCCTGCTCCAAGAACTGATACTGACTCACGACCAGTAATAACAGCATCTGCGGCACCTTTTGAATACAAGGTAATAGCACGAATTGCATCATCATTACCGGGAATTAAATAATCAACACCATTTGGACTGTTGTTAGTATCAACAATGCCAATTACAGGTATGCCAAGTTTGATTGCTTCCGTAATCGCAATTTTTTCATGGCCAACATCAACTACAAATAAAACATCCGGTAATCCAGCCATATCCTTGATTCCGCCAAGACTACGATCTAACTTTATTTTTTCGCGTGTTAGATTTAAAACTTCCTTTTTGCTCAAACGCTCAAATGTGCCATCAGAATCCATAGCTTCTAATTCTTTTAAACGTTTAATCGATTGTTTTACAGTTTTGTAATTAGTTAACATACCACCTAACCAACGATGGTTAACGTAAGGCATATCACAACGATCTGCTTGTTCTTTAATTATATCTTGAGCGGATCGCTTGGTACCTACGAATAAAACTTTACCTCGTTTTGAAACCATTGAACCAATAAAGTTCATGGCATCCTGATACAGGGGTAATGTTTTTTCCAGATTGATAATATGAATTTTATTACGATCACCAAAGATAAATGGTGCCATTTTTGGATTCCAGAAACGTGTTTGATGGCCAAAATGGACACCCGCTTCCAGCATCTGACGCATAGTAACATCAGTCATTTTCTTTTCTCCTAAACTTGGGTTTAACCTCCACTAGTTGAATATGCCTACTCCAAATATAAATACCTGGAGAACCCGAACGTTAAATCATCAACAAGTGTGCGAATTTACTCAATTTCCTGAGCATTAATTTAATTTGCATATTTACTTAAATATGCGCGCGTTTTATACCATATCTAGCTATATTCGACAATGTTTGCTTGGAAACTATCGAACTTTAGGACTAATAATCAGACCGCGAACATTGATGCTGTATTTTTGATTATTTGAGTTGAATTCCAAGTAATATAACAAAAATAATTAGTAAAATAACCCCATATATCTGACTGTTGCAAACTTCCTATATCCGCTTATGTTGACTTGTTTTCTGGTAACATGCTGATTTACTAGCTAACATGATTAAAATAAGGTAGAAAGACCAATTTAAATACTTTCAAAAATGGTATATATGGCTATTAGTATTAAATCTCCTGAAGAAATCGAAAAAATGCGAATTGCAGGCAAGCTCGCTGCTGAAGTTCTTGAAATGATTGAACCGCACGTAAAAGCCGGTATAACTACTGATGAACTCGACTCTATTTGTCATGAATATATAGTAAACGAGCAAAAGGCTATTCCTGCACCATTAAATTACCATGGTTTTCCTAAATCAATTTGTACATCGGTTAATCATGTAGTTTGTCATGGAATCCCTTCAAATAAGCGCTTGAAAAATAACGATATTATGAATATTGATATTACTGTTATTAAAGATGAGTATCATGGCGATACCAGTAAAATGTTTTTTATTGGTGAACCTTCAATTCAAGCAAAACGAATTACCGAAATCAGTCATAACTGCTTATTAATCGGTATTGAACAAGTTAAACCGGGCGCTTTTCTTGGTGATATTGGTCATAAAATACAACAATATGCCGAATCCAAACATTGTTCTGTGGTCAGAGAATATTGCGGGCATGGTATCGGTAAAGTATTTCATGAAGATCCTCAAGTGCTTCATTATGGTACTGCCGGGACTGGTGAACAATTAGATGCTGGAATGATTTTCACAATAGAACCGATGATTAATGTTGGCAAACGTAATGTAAAGCTGCTCAAAGATGATTGGACAGTGATTACAAAAGATCGATCACTATCAGCCCAATGGGAGCATACAATACTTGTTACCGATACAGGTTATGAAGTATTAACTAAACGTAATGAGGAAAATTTCGAATTAAAATGATAAATGATCTGGAATTATTTAATTCGGTAAAAATTGATAATAACCTTCTTGATCTTAAACACCCTCTCAAAGTTTTTACATCTTCGTTAAAAAATGCCAATACTATTTTGGATGAACGGTTTCTTGCCGGTCGTACAGCCAACGAATTAATTCATTCTCGTGCTGCTGTTATTGATTATCTATTAACCAATGTCTGGAAATTTTTTATTCAAGAAGATCTTCACTGTTGTTTAGTTGCTGTTGGGGGATATGGCCGTAGTGAATTACATCCTCATTCAGACATCGATATTATGATTATTGTGCGTCATATTAAAAAAATCCCAAAAGATGCCATTGAAAAATTTATTACATTTTTATGGGATATGCATTTGAATGTTGGTCATAGTGTTCGAACTCCTTCTGAATGTGCATCAGAAGCAAAAAAAGATATTACAATTGCGACTAACATGCAGGAATCCAGGTTGTTAATTGGTGAACAAGAATTATTTGATAAACAGAAAAAATTATGTTCTCCAAAAAAATTATGGAACAGTAAAGATTTTTTTAATGCCAAGTGGGATGAACAAAAAGCCAGGTACGCAAAATATAACGACACTGCCTACAATCTGGAACCTAATGTTAAAGAGGGTCCTGGTGGATTACGTGATATACAAACTATAACATGGGTTACGAAAAGACATTTTGGCTCAGATAATCCTCAACAATTAGTTAATATTGGTTTTTTAACCATGCAGGAATTGGATACACTTATTACAGGTCAGTCCTTTTTGTGGAAAGTACGTTATGGATTACATCTTTTAGCGAATCGACGTGAAGATAGACTATTGTTTGACTTTCAAAGAGAACTTGCAACGCAATTTGGATATCAGAATGACAAAAATAAATTAGCTGTTGAATATTTCATGAAAGATTATTATCGAACCATTATGGAACTCAACCGTTTAAATGAAATGTTACTACAATTATTTCAGGAAGAAATTTTATTTAAAAAAAATCACATAAAAACTATTAAATTAAATTCCAGATTCAATATTCTTAATGGCTTTATTGAAATTGCGAATAATAAAGTATTCATTAATTATCCCTTTGCATTACTTGAGATATTTCTAATACAGGCTCAACATCCTGAATTAAATGGTGTTAGAGCCAACACTATTAGAGTGATTCGAGAAAATCTATATTTAATTGATGCAAATTTTCGTAACGATCTTAGAAATAAAATACTGTTTATGGAAATCCTACGTCAAAGAGCTGGTGTTACACATGAATTAAGACGTATGAATACCTATGGTATTCTAGCAGCTTATATACCGGAATTTAATGAAATTGTTGGGCAAATGCAACATGACCTATTTCATGTTTATACTGTAGATCAACATATTTTATTCGTTATTCGAAATATACGTCGATATACTGTTAAAGAATTTTCTAATGAGTTTCCTTTATGTAGCAACATTATAAAAAATTTAGCTAAACAGGAAATTTTGATTTTAGCAGGTATATTTCATGATATATCAAAAGGTCAGGGGGGCGATCATTCAACGCTTGGTTCAAAAGTAGCATTGGAATTTTGCCAAAAACATAACTTAAATAAATATGACTCCGAACTTGTTGAATGGTTGGTTCTTAATCATTTGAAAATGTCAATCACAGCTCAAAAGAAAGATATTTATGATATTGATGTAATCAAAGAATTTGCAAATCTGGTTGGTGATCAATATCGACTTGATTTAATTTTCCTTTTGACAGTATCAGATATTCGCGCGACAAGTCCGAAAGTCTGGAACTCATGGAAATACGCCCTACTCTCAAGTCTATATACAGCTACAAAACTATATTTAAAAGAAGAAACACAAGGTGAAAGGAATCAGATTACATCTGTAACATCGATTAAAGAAGATTTGTTAGCTTTACCTGAAGTTCTGAGTGGTACACACGATAAATTATTGGAGCATTGGAACAATCTATCAAACGAATATTTTATTCAATGCGAATATTCTGAAATCGTCTGGCAATCGGAACTTATTATCAATAACAAAAATAAAAACACTCCTATTATTAATATTCACCAGGCAAGCAAATTATCAGGAACAATTGTTTTTATCTATGCAACTAACAAACCTGGATTATTATCACTAATCACCGCTGTATTTGAACAATTAAACATAAATGTTGTTAATGCACGAATATACAAAACAAATGACAATTTTGTTTTAGCTTCATTTATTATCCTTGAAGAAAACGGTAATCAAATATTAGATATAAATAGAATTGGAAATTTAAATATTAATTTAAATAAATATTTAAATTCTGATTTATCAACCTCTATTGAAGTTAATCGTAATGTTCCGCGGCAATTAAAACATTTTTCTTTCCCAACTGAAGTTATTTTTAGTGAAGATAAAAATAAACGTCATACAATAATGGAAGTTATCGCATTTGACCAACCGGGAATGTTGTCACGTATATGTTCCGCTATGGATATCTGTGGTGTGGAGCTTATTTCCGCAAGAATTGCTACCTACGGAGAACGTGTTAATGATATTTTTTACATTACAAATGTAAATGAAAAAACCTTACCCAACAAAAAAACAATGTTATGTCTCGAAAAATCAATAATTGAGGTATTGTCTGATTAACAATACTTATTTTAACTCAATAAACTCAAGCGCATTTCCATCAGGATCGCGACAAAATAATGCATTTCGTCCTGATTTACTTAATGTAAAATTAATATTAGATAACTTCAATGATGTTTCGATACTTTTTATCGATTCAACCTGGAGTGCCACATGACGATCGCGACCACCATGCTTTGGCCGACCGGTTGTTGAATCCGGATTTTCAAGTTCCAATAAATGTATTTGGCAGCTACCAACATCAATCCAGATTCCTGAATAAGGTAAATTTGGGCGATCAAAATTTTTAGTCATGCCCAAAATAGTACAATAGAAATTTTCGGCTACTTCTATATCCTTAACAATATAAGTTGCATGTAAAATTGTTTTAAAATTATTTATGGTGTTGATTCTTTAATCCCTATTTTTGAAGCAAAATATCCTGCGGACAAAATAAATAAACCTCCAACCCACTCTCTAATTAGTACAATTTCATTTGTTAACAAACTAGCTGACACTACGGCTACAATTAATTCAAATAGTAATATAATCGCAGAGCGTTGTACCGGCATATGACTGACTCCATACATTACAGCAGTTGTCATGATTACAATAAAAATTGTCCCTATCAGGATTGCACTTAATATTACCTGCGCTGAAACAGTATTTAAACTACTATTTTCAAATAAAAGCATTATACCTGATATTATAATTACGCCCACCCATGAGAATACAACTTTAAGTTGCACTGATGCAAATTCAGCTTTACGCGCTAAAACATTGGTTAGTGCAAACGCAAAACCAGATGATAATGCTAACCAATCATTACTACTTGATGGTAAAGGGAAACTAACATCCTCTTGCCATAACATTATAATCGCGCCTGTTAAAGCAATAATTAACATCAATACACTCATGAATGTTAACTTTTCTTTTAATATTAGCACTCCAAATAATGTTGCCCATAATGGCGATATATAAAATAAAATCATAACTCTAACTATTGGACCATCAATTATAGCGAGAATAAATGCGGTATTTGTCCATCCACTCGCTAATGCGATGAGTGTTAACAACCTGAAATTTTTAAAAAACTGTTGTCGATGTTGATAAAATAATATTATTAAAATCGGTAGAGTGCCTAAATAAATAAACAATGTGGCCCACAATCCAGATAAGCCGTTATCCTCTAATAATCGCAATGGATACCAAAAAATCCCCCATAGGGTAGCGGCTAATAATAAACTTAATGTTGGATACAAATTATATTTCCTAAAATCATGCTTGATAGCTGTTTATTAGTTGATAAAATAGCATTACTTTAATATTAAATATACTATATAATTTATGAATCCTGACTTACACAAATTACATCCATATCCTTTTGAAAAACTCCGAAAACTAAAATTCAATGTTATTCCACCTGATGATTTAACTCATATTTCATTATCAATTGGTGAACCTAAACATGAAGCACCCAAGTTTGTATTGACTGAACTAACCAGGAGTTTAACCAATATTGGTGATTATCCTAGCACCTTAGGGGATAAATCACTAAGGCAAGCCATTTCGAGCTGGTTAATCAACCGATTTGAATTACCAAACGATAGTATTAACCCTGATCTTCATGTTTTACCAGTGACAGGTACCCGTGAGGCATTATTTTCTTTCACGCAATCTATTTTCGATAAAACCAAAAAATCACTGGTATTAATGCCAAATCCTTTTTATCAAATTTATGAGGGTGCGGCGATTCTGGCAGGAGCTGTACCCTATTATTTGAATACAGTTGTCGAGTTAAATAATATTCCGGATTATCAAAGTATTCCCGATAAAATTTGGCAACAATGTCAGCTATTAATAGTTTGTACACCGGGTAATCCAACCGGTGCAGTATTAACTATCAAACAATTGCAAAATTTAATTTTATTAGCTGATAAATTTGATTTTATTATCGCATCAGATGAGTGTTACTCTGAAATTTATTTTTGCAACTCAGAACCGCCATCTGGACTATTACAGGCAGCAGCTAAAATGGGGCGAACAAATTATGAACGATGTGTTGTATTTCATAGTTTATCAAAACGATCTAATTTACCCGGTTTACGGTCCGGCTTTGTTGCAGGTGATGTAAATATTATCAAAAGTTATTTTAAATATCGTACTTATCATGGATGCGCTATGCCCCCTCACCACCAGGCAGCTAGTACTGTTGCCTGGCAAGATGAGCAACATGTAATTGAAAATAGAGAATTATACACGCAAAAATTTAAGACATTCATCGATACCCTGGATTCTGAAATTGATATAAATCTTCCTGATGCTGCTTTTTATATTTGGCTTAAAACACCTATCAACGATCAGGACTTTGCTCAACAGCTCTATAAGCAACAAAATTTAACTGTTTTACCGGGAAGCTTCCTTTCTCGTACAACTGATTCTGGTAATCCTGGGGAAAATTATGTCAGACTCGCATTAGTAACGACACTGGATGAATGTAATGATGCTGCAAATCGTATCAAATCATTTCTTAAAACGTTATAATTACCCATTGTTTTAAATTATTTTACTGAAAATATCAAAAAATCCAGATAGATTCGTTGCAAATCGGAGATACATCTGGTGGAGAATTTAATGAGTGACCTAAAAGAAATTATTGAATCAGCATTTGAAAATCGAGCTGATATCACCCCAAGAAATGTCGATACAAATGTTAAAGAAGCCGTTGATGAAATCATTAATAAACTTGATTCTGGTGAATACCGTGTAGCAGAAAAATCTGGTAAAGACTGGATAGTTAATGAATGGATCAAAAAAGCCGTGTTATTGTCATTTCGAATTCAAGACAATAATTTTATGAAAGGTGGTTTTACAAACTATTTTGATAAAGTACAAGCAAAATATTCTGACTACAATGCTCGTGAATTCCGCGCTAGTGGTGTACGAGTAGTGCCACCTGCAACAGTGCGAAAAGGTGTTTATCTTGCATCTGGTGTTGTTTTAATGCCATCTTATGTCAATATTGGAGCATATATTGATAGTGGAACAATGGTAGATACATGGGCGACAGTTGGATCTTGTGCTCAAATCGGTAAAAACGTACATTTATCCGGTGGTGTTGGTATAGGTGGTGTGCTTGAACCATTACAAGCAGCACCAACGATAATCGAAGATAACTGTTTTATAGGAGCACGTTCAGAAGTTGTTGAAGGTGTCATTGTTGAAGAAGGCTCCGTTATTTCAATGGGAGTATATATTGGGCAAAGTACAAAAATTTACAATCGTGAAACTGATGAAGTTACTTATGGTCGTATTCCAGCAGGCTCTGTTGTAGTTGCAGGAAATCTGCCATCTAAAGATGGCAAATATAGTCTCTATTGTGCCGTTATCGTTAAACAAGTAGATGCCAAAACACGAAGCAAAGTTGGAATAAACGAGTTACTTCGTAATATTTAGATCTATATGATAAAACTCTATGGAATCAATAATTGTGATAGCGTCAAAAAAGCGCAACGTTGGCTTAACAACAATCAACAAAAATATCAATTTCATGACTTTAGAGTTAATGGGCTCGATAGTGCAAAAATATCAAGCTGGTTAACACAAATTGACAAAATGGAGTTGCTTAATAAACGAAGTACGACGTGGCGACAACTAAGTGACAAGGATAAATCAGATCTATCTACCTCGAATATTAAAAAACTATTACTTAATAATTGCACTTTAATTAAACGCCCTGTACTTGAGGTTAACAAAAAAATCTATATTGGTTTTTCAGATACACGTTATCGAGAAATCTTTAACCTAGAATAATCTGTTTATCATTAAATTTATTAAAAATATGAATATTAACAATCCACACTATGCATAGTATTTATCGGATTACTTCAAAGTTTAGCTAAAAATGCCAGAAACAATAGAATTTCTTAAAAATCTAATTAGACAACAATCAGTAACACCGGACGAAAGCGATTGTTTAACATTGATTGCTGATCGTTTACGAAAACTGGATTTTAGCATCGAATATTTGAGGTATGATGATGTTAATAACCTATGGGCAAGACGAGGTTGTACCGAACCTTTATTTGTCTTTGCAGGTCACACTGATGTTGTACCAACAGGTCCGGAATCAAATTGGAAATTTCCACCGTTTGAACCTACAGAAGAAAATGGTCTATTATATGGACGTGGTACAGCGGACATGAAAGGTTCGATCGCCGCAATGTGTACAGCTGTCGAACGATTTATAACTGCTAATCCAGACAACCAAAGTTCAATTGCATTTTTAATTACCGGTGATGAAGAAGGACCCTCAATAAACGGGACAGTAAAAGTCATCGAAGAATTAGTAAAACGAGAAGAACAAATTCATTTCTGTCTTGTTGGTGAACCTTCAAGTACATTAAAACTTGGAGATATAATTAAAAATGGCCGACGCGGTTCTTTAAACGGCCATTTAATCATTAAAGGCATGCAAGGGCATGTAGCATATCCTCATTTAGCTAATAACCCGATTCACTTGGCTATCCCCTTTTTATCTGAACTATGCGAGATGAAATGGGACAATGGTAACGAATACTTCCCCCCGACTACATTTCAAATTAGTAATATAGAATCAGGTACCGGTGCAGAAAATGTAATACCAGGCGATTTAAAAGTTATGTTTAATTTTCGGTATTCAACTGAAGTAACAGCCGATGAAATAAAATTAAAAGTAACAACACTTATTGAAAAACATAAATTTGCTTACAATATAACATGGCGATTATCAGGCATACCTTTTATAACTCCGAAAGGTGAGTTGGTGAATGCTGTTAGTGCTGCAATAAAGCAACACTGTGGTTTTAATGCTGAATTATCAACTTCAGGTGGGACTTCAGATGGCCGTTTTATTGCTCCCACAGGTGCACAAGTTGTAGAGCTAGGACCAATTAACAAAACTATCCATCAGGTAGATGAAAATGTATCAATTGATGATCTTAAAAAATTATCATTAATTTACGAATCAATGTTAATTAATTTATTTATGAATTCTTTTACATAAATCAAAAATATTTACCGTCAAGGCCTTTCTTTTCAAAAACACGCTGAATAATTTCCAATTAACTAAATTAATCAGTTGATCATAATGCAGCTACCGACTACGCTTACTATGAAAGAATCATCAACTCAATGGAGCATATTATGCAACTTCAGGATGTTAAAACAATAGCCAAAGATATTGGTATAAAACCCGGTAAATTATCCAAATTAAATTTAATTCACGAAATTCAACGCACTGAAGGTAATTTTGATTGTTTTGCTACTGCTACTGAAGCGGAATGTGATCAATCAGACTGCTGCTGGAGAAATGATTGTTTTGCATTAGCGCAAAAAGCCGCTCCAACTTTAGTGTCAGTTAACTAAAACACACAAAATTTATTGTACAACATACATAGGTTGTAAATTTATTTCATTCGCTTTGTTATAAAGCTTAATGTATTCTGATGCACTTCTTTGCCATGAAAAATCTTTGCGCATGGCATTACGTTGTAATTTCAACCAAATTGGTTTATTTAAATAGGTTTCATAACTGCGTGTAATTGCGCTGATCAAATCTTCATGTTCACGAATCACAAAACCTGTCGCATCAGATACTTTCTTTTTGTCAAAAACATAATCATTAACAGTATCGGACAAACCACCGACATTGCGAACAATTGGAAGAGTACCATACCGTAAACTATACATTTGACTTAAACCACATGGTTCGAAAGTTGATGGCATTAAAAAAGCATCTACTCCTGCGGTGACCATGTGAGCAATATTTTCACTATAACCAATTTTCACTGAAAATGTTTTTGAATATTGTTTTGCTAAATTAATCAACTTTGATTCATAGTGACGATCACCACAACCTAATATAAGTAATTGAATCGGTAGTTCTGATAATTTCGGTAACGCAGCAATAATTTGCTCAAAACCTTTTTGCTCAATAATTCGACTCACCATACCTATGACAAATTTTTCTTTATCTTTTGGAAAATTAAACATAGTTTGCACGGTTATTTTATTAGTATGTTTAATATCTAAACTTTTATTATTGTAATTAACATACAGAAATGGATCATGCCATGGATGCCAGAATCGTGTATCAATACCATTTAATATTCCAGATAGTTTATCTCGTTTATATCGTAATAAGCCATCCAGGCCATACCCAAATTGTTCAGTTTGAATTTCATTAGCATAATTTGGGCTCACTGTATTAATTTGGTCAGCAAAAACCAGCCCACCTTTTATAAATGACATTTGACCATAAAATTCAAGTGCATCAGGTGTCCATAAAGATTCATTTAATTCAAGCTCATTAAAAATTTCACGTGAAAATAAACCTTGGTAAGCTAAATTATGGATAGTAAATATACATGCTGGTCGAGTTGGATACTGTTGTAGATATACCGGTATTAATCCGGTTTGCCAGTCATTACAATGTACTACATCTGCATGCCAATCTAAATTAAGCTGATTACACGCCAGTAGTACAGCAACTTTGCAAAACAAATCAAATCTTAATGCGTTATCAGACCAGGGTTCACCATTGAGATCTGTATAAGGTGTACCATTGCGTTTAAAATAAGGCGCATAATCACAACACCATATTTTAATACGAGTTCCAGGAAATATCGATTCAATAATATTAACTTCTCGATCATTTACGCTCACTGTCGCAATAATTTTTGTTTTTTTAAATTTTTTATTTAATATTGAATAGTAAGGTAGTAATATTCTAATATCACAACCTTGCTTTGCTAACGCGATAGGTAAGCTACCTGCAACATCACCCAAGCCACCTGTTTTAATTAATGGATAAGCTTCGCTGGCAACATACAATATTTTATCCAGACTTTCTGGAATTAAATAATCGTTTTTTTCAAGTCCCATTGTTTTTAATTTTCCTGCTTTAATTTTTTAACTTTCCAGTTTAGTTTCGAAGTTTAAATACCAATACGCCTAAAGGCGGTAAATCGATTTCAATTGAATCGGGGTGTCGCATAAAGCTAATAGATTCAGAACTTACACCACCATAATTCCCCAAGTTACTGCCACCATAAACGGTTGCATCGGAATTTAATATTTCATCATAACACCCTGTTTGCAATACACCAATACGATATTTTAATCGCGGTACAGGCGTAAAATTACAAACTATTAATA
>JBGMQW010000019.1:0-25425 GCA_048060815.1 Thiohalomonadales bacterium
AATCTAACCATAAAATTTAAATCTTTTGTTGTTCTAGTGTGCTTCACTATTAGCGGATACGCATATGCATTGGAACAAGATACAGATGATAATAAGGAATGTGCGACTTGCCATATAATGTGGTTGTCTGATTTTCAAAATCCGGATGTAGCGACGTTAATTCCTTTTAGAGGAACACCATTAGAGAAAAGTGGCCGTGAGACTGATGTAGCAAGTAATGAGCGTATGTGTTTTTCATGCCACGATGGTTTTATTCTGGAATCCCGATTTCGTTGGCGTAGTGACATGAATAATCATCCTGTTGGAGGTAAAGTACCGGATAAAATTCATATACCAAACATAGAAGGAAAAGAAACTTTTCCGTTAAACCTCGATAAACGTATTTATTGCGGCACATGTCATACTGCTCATGGTATTGACTGGACACAAAATACTTCTGCTATTTTTATGCGCGCCATTAATTCTAGTTCAAATATGTGTCGTGCATGTCATGCAGATCATGCAACCGGAACACAGGAAGGAAATCATCCTATTCTGGATCCTATCAAGAATTTCCCCACAGTTTTATCAAAAGCCGGCGCAAAAATTGGACCTGGAAACAAGATGGTTTGTGAATCCTGTCATCGGCAACATGGTGCACCTGGTAAAAAATTATTGGTAATAAAAAATGGTTCTACTTCACGCCTGTGTAGAACTTGTCATCGTGATAAACGTTCAATGGTTAATAGTAAACATGATTTAAGTGTGATGCGACCTAATGCAAAAAATGAAAAGGGACAAACAGTTCGTGAATCCGGTTTATGTAGTGCTTGTCATGTTCCACATGGCGCAAAAGGACCCGCTCTTGCATCAAGAACAGTAGCACCCGAATTAGACGCCACTTTGGGGACTTGTCGTGCTTGTCATGTTAAAGATGGTCTTGCAAAGAAAAAAATCATTACCAATAAACATAGTCATCCACTTAAAGTATCGGTAAAAAAAGTTGGAATAAGAATTAATAATAATAAGTGGACTAGTACTAAACAAAATCAAAATGCCAAACGAAGGTTAAAAGCGTTACCTTTATATGACGAGCAGGGAAATCGTTCTCGTAGTGCGGATTTGGTTGCTTGTGGTACCTGTCATGATCCACATAATTGGTCAGTAAAGGCCTCTGGTTCCTATAAAAAAGATCCCAGAACCTATACCGGAACTGGTAATAATAGTTTTTTACGTATTACACAAGGTAAAAATAGTAATTTGTGCATTAACTGTCACGTTGATAAGGCAGCAATAATTCCAACACGGCATAATCCTAACGCATTTAAAGATGAACGAGCCAAGCTAATGAAGCGTTCGGGCAAACGAAGGTTAGAATCGGGTCTGTGTGGTACATGCCACAAAGCACATAATGCCAATGGACCTGCGATGTGGGCTCGTAATTCAGGAAAAGGCAAGTCACCAATTGAAAAATTATGTAATGATTGCCATAAAAGTCCAGGATCAGGACAAGAAAAATTAACGGGTGAATTTAGTCATCCTGTTGGTAAAAAACTGGATTCTAATGTCACTATCGGAAAAATGCCTCGATTTGATGATAATGGCGATCGTGTTAAGTCCGGTGGTAATATTGATTGTTCAACTTGCCATGATCCCCATCAATGGGATCCAACAAATATTAATAGTGTTGCGGGAGCAAATTTAAAAGTTGACGGTACTGTTAATAATAGCTTTTTACGTTTTCGTTTAAATGCTAAAGCAGGACTATGTTTAAAATGCCACAAAACACAATCACAAGTAGCTGGAACTGATCACGATTTATCGATAACGGCTCCAGACGCAAGAAATGCTCTGGGTCAAACGGTGAGTGAATCTGGTATCTGTGGGACTTGTCATGCCGTACATAACTCCCGCTCTTCAGCCGGATTATGGGGACGTGATGTAGGACCTGGTGATGATCCTGCCGCTCAAGTTTGTTTTAGTTGTCATGCCCCGGATGGTTTAGCCGGTGAAAAAGTAATACCCAATGAATTAGCAACACATCCTAAAGATATTATGGTCTGGTCTGGCGTTATTCGAAAAGCGGCTGGGTTATCAAATGAAGCCGGGATGCCGGTATTTAATACTAAAGGAACACGAAGTAATGTTGGTACCATTACCTGTCCGAGTTGTCATAATCCACATTTGTGGTCAGCAAAGAAACGTACTAAAGGTCCTGGTCGGAATCTTGAAGGTGATTCATCATCGAGTTTCTTAACCTTAAAATCAGTTGCAAACAATGTCTGTTCCGATTGTCATGGTCTGGATGCATTATTTCGCTATAAATATTTTCATTCTAAATCTGCCCGAGAAAAACACACTTTATTTGAATAATAAAGTTTACCAACAGTATTATTATTGTACGGGGAATTATATTTGTTTATTTAATTTACTTGTTAAGCAGTATTATCAAATATTTAGACTTCCCGTAACGACTGTTCTTGAATAACCTATTGCTTTATTAATTACTTTTCCGGATTGACATTTAAATTTAAGATTATATTAATAATAATAATCTATTATGTAAAACAATTATTAGTTTTAATAATTGCTACAAAAATATAATGTATTACTAATTAGGGAGAATTAGTGTGTATAAAATATTAGATAGTAGTCTATTAAGTAAGGATAAACAAAATTATACCCTTAACTCGTGTATTTCCTTATTGCAAATTTCTGGTTTAACCTATCGCCAATCAGAGGTATTAATATCCTTGAGAAATGGTTTAAGCAATAAAGATCTTGCAGAAAAACTTAATGTTTCTGAAAACACAGTTAAAGTTCATATATCTGCGATATTTAAAATATTTGATGTTCATAACAGAACCGAAGCTGTTCTTGAAATGCAACGAATTTTATCAAAAACGAATTGAGATAGGCTCACTTAGGTGTTTGTAATAAAGGTGTCTAATCTTTTTCGTATATAATTATTTAGTTTGATAATACAGATTTTGTGGATGATTCGCTTGCGCAAAGAAATACCAGCGTTCAAATATTAATCCAACGTATTGAAACACAAAGGCGGTAAGTAATAGATTGACACTGGCTTTGTCCATGCCCATCCATAATAAAATTAGTGGGACAATAAAAGTTAATATTATAAATGTCCATTTTACGGAATCCATAATCAATGAAGTTTTATGATGGAAAAAATCGCGAGTATTCACGGCACCACCCATCATGCCCATGCTTTTTTGTTCAATTTTTTGATGCCGAATGCCTATAGCAGTTTGTAAACTCGATTTGTATTTAATGCGTGAGTTGCGAAACAGTGATGCCATTCTGGTTAAAAATGCAAAAACTAAAATAATGGTTGTCCATATCCCAAAAAAATTCATTAAGCCCGGTGCATTCAGAGCTGAAAATGCCGTGGCGAGTAAAAAACCGGATGTTGTACCGAGTAGCAAATAATTAATAACGGTTAATGAGCTTGCCCACTCCTGTAAAAATTTAATTGAGGCATAAATCATTCCGGTACAAAGGAATAGCAAAAATGTGGCGATAGCACCGAGTGCACCAACTACCAGGCTTAACTGCAAGCGTGCACCTGTTACGGTGGTAAATAAAACAGTATCAAAAGCGAAAAAATGCATGATGGCATAAATAAATACCAGCAACATAACTAAAGGTAAAATAATTACCTCACGTGATAACCATGAAGTTCGCCATTGTGTTGCCGATCGCCAGGCTCGTTCCGGGCGACCCAGGTGAAAGATTGATGCGATTAAACCTCCAATTAGAAACAGTAATGCTATTGCACCACCGATACCATAAAATGATGTACTATCCTGGGATGGAAGTAATTCAACCGCCGAATAGCTTTGACCTGTAATCAGGGCTAAAAATAATCCCTGGCCTACGCCAATCAGTGTTGTTAAAAAAATGACTGAAAATGCCGGATGCATAATTTACTCCAAATGTAATAAGTCTATTATTCAATATTCAATTTGTTTACAGTAAACGCGATTCGCGTTTATATCTTTGCTGTAACAGTATGTAGTTGGGTATTACCAACTTGTTGAATCATCTAATGTTGGTTCATCAACAATTGTCGATTTTCCACGTTCCTCTTTCTTGAGAGGATTATCAGCACGTAATAATTCATCTTCATGAATATGCTTGCGCATTTTTCTGCGTGGCAAATAATGGTTGGACGGTTTTGTACCCCATTCAGGCATCAGTTGATAACCACCTTCTTCGCGAATAGCGAGTGATACTTCTGATTCCGGTTCATGTATATCACCAAACAATCTGGCACTGGTTGGGCATGCTAGAACACAAGCTGGTTTACGTTCTGATTCCGGTAAGCTGGCGTCATAAATTCGATCGACACATAAGGTGCATTTTTTCATGACTTTTTCATGTTCGTCAATTTCACGTGCACCATAAGGACAAGCCCAGGAGCAATATCGACAACCAATGCACTTATCGTAATGGACTAATACAATTCCATCTTCTTCGCGTTTATAGCTGGCCCCGGTTGGGCATACCGGGACGCATGGCGCATCTTCACAATGCAAACAGCTTTTTGGAAAATGCACGGTTTCGGTATTTGGAAATGTTCCAATTTCGTATGTTTGCACCCGATTAAAAAATGTTCCGGTGGGATCTTTACTATAGGGATTGTCATCCGACATAATTCCAGCCGGGCCCGAGGTATTCCATTCTTTGCAACTTGTTACACAAGCATGGCAGCCTACACAGACATTTAAGTCGATTACTAATGCTAATTGAGTCATTGTATTTTCCGTTCCATTGATTCTGTTTTACGCGCCATTACGATTTTGATTTTGCAAATTTACCAGCAAAATAACCCAACCATTTTCGCCGCTTACTCATACCGGGTAATTGTGGCATTGCACTAAACTGTGGATAGGTAATCTTTTCTTCATCGTCTTCAGCTTTATAAACCCGAACTCGAACATCATACCATCCTGCTTGACCGGAAATCGGATCAGAGTTTGATATATTGTCACCATCTTCATTTGCCGGTAGTTCCTCAGAAATTAAGTGGTTCAATAAAAAGCCTGTCGTTGATTCATTGGCTTTTTCATCCAGATTCCATGCACCTTTGGCTTTACCAATAGAATTCCAGGTCCATACTGTATTGGGTTCGACTGCTTCACTATAACGCGACATACAGCGTACCTTACCGTGCATGGATTCAACCCACATCCAGCCACCATCTTTTATGCCTGCTGCTTTGGCTGTTGACGGGTGTATGTATAAATAGTTATGACTGTGAATTTGTCTTAACCAGGCATTTTGTGAATCCCACGAATGATACATTGCCATTGGGCGCTGGGTTATCGCATTTAATGGATACTTTTGTTTATCGGTTAACTGCGCTTCGATAGGCTCCGAATAAAACGGCAGTGGATCAAAGTGTGTTTCAATACGCTTACGCAAATGATCCGGTGGTTGTTTGCCGGCTCTTTTTCCTTGCGCAGCGAGTCTGAATTTTTGCAGCACTTCAGAATAAACATTAATATTAATTGGTTCAGCGTAGCGGGTCAGGCGATGCTCTTGTGCCCACTTTAAATAACCCATATTCCAGTTGCGCATATATTGATATGATTTTGGTAATTCATATTGAAACACACAATTATTTTTTTCATACATTTCCCACTGGTTTGGGTTGGGTTCACCTTTCATGAATTTTTCACCACCTTTACCACGCCAACCCGCCAGAAAACCAATTCCTGAATTTTTGTCTGTTTCATAATTAATAATGAAATCAGGGTAGTCACGAAATTTACGTTCGCCTTTATTGTTTACAAATGCCGGTAATTTTAAACGACTGCCTAATTCAATCAACACTTCCTGAAATGGTTTACAGTCTCCCTTTGGTGGCACTACCGGGATACGAACAGAATCGACTGGTCCTTCGAATTCAGAAATAGGTCGATCCAGCATCGACATAACATCGTGTCGTTCCAGATATGTTGTGTCGGGTAACACCAAATCAGCAAAACCCACCATTTCAGATTGAAATGCATCAGATACAATAATGAACGGAATTTTATATTCACCATCATCATTTTTGTCGTTTAACATGTCACGTACTTGTTCGGTATTCATGGTTGAATTCCAGGCCATGTTCGACATAAAGATCATTAAGGTATCAATAGTATACGGATCACCACGATGGGCATTGGTGATAACATTATGCATTAATCCATGAGCAGATAATGGAAACTCCCAGGAAAATGCTTTATCAATTCGAACGGGTTTATTATTTTCATCAACAAATAAATCATCCGGATCGGCAGGCCAACCTAATGGCATGCCACCGAGCGGAGTGTTTGGTTTTACACCTTCGGGTCCTTTTGGTGTTTTGGCACAAGGTGGTATTGGTCTGGGGAACGGAGCTTTATGCCGGAAACCACCGGGTCGATCGATTGTGCCTAATAATGTCATCAATATCGACATGGCACGAATTGTCTGGAAGCCATTGGAATGTGCTGCAAGACCGCGCATGGCATGAAAGGCAACCGGATTACCGGTAACAGTGTCATGCTCATTACCCCAGACATCAGTCCAGGCAATCGGTAATTCTATTTTTTCATCACGGGCAGTAATACCCATTTCATATGCCAGACGCCGTATGGTTTCGGCAGGAATACCGGTAATTGATTCGGCCCAATCTGGAGTATATTCTTCTACCCGTTCTTTCAATAATTGAAATGCAGGTTTTACCGGGGTGCCATCACCGAGTTCAAATTCACCCATTAAATACGGATCGGCTTCTTTAGAATGCGTGCGTACTGCAAAATCGGTGTTGCGATCCCACCATATGGAATTTTGTGGATCAAAACAGCCTTCTTCAACGGGTACATCTTCTTTACGCACAAACAAACCGTGCTCATTACTGGCGGTATCCATATTGACCAGGTCTGCTGAATTGGTATATTGCACCAGGAATTCGCGATCATATAACCCCTGTTTGATTAATTCATGAATAATAGCAAGGAATAACGCATTATCGGTACCGGGTCGAATCGGGATCCACTCATCAGCAATAGCGGAATATCCGGTTCGAACCGGGTTGATGGAAATAAATCGTCCACCATTTCGTTTAAATTTTGATAATGCAATTTTGAGTGGATTGGAATGATGATCTTCAGCCGTTCCTATCATTATAAATAGTTTTGACCTGTCCAGATCCGGACCACCAAACTCCCAGAATGAACCACCAATGGTATAAATCATGCCGGTTGCCATATTAACCGAGCAAAATCCACCATGTGCAGCATAATTCGGTGTTCCAAATTGTTTCGCAAATAAACCGGTGAGTGCCTGCATCTGATCCCGACCGGTAAATAGTGCAAACTTCTTGGGGTCGGTATTTCGAAGATTCCCGAGCCGCTCTTCCATAATATCGAAGGCATGATCCCAGGATATTTCTTCGAATTCGGCATCACCCCGGTCAGCACCCTGTTTACGCAGTAAGGGTTTTGTTAATCTGGCAGGGGAATATTGTTTCATTATGCCTGAGGCACCCTTAGCGCAGATAACTCCCTTATTTAGTGGGTGATTCGGGTTTCCCTGTATATATCGAACTTCACCATCTCGCACTGTGACACGGATGCCACAACGACATGCACACATATAACATGTGGTATTTTTAACTTCAATTCGTGAATTAAGATCAGGATTATATTCGGATGATAACTTCATAGGATGGCCTTACTAAGAAACAATAATGAACAATCAGAAAGTATATAGCTAACTGTAAAATTGCGCTAATCAAGCATTCTTGGTATATCATAAATTGCTTATATAGATTGTGTTAGAGTTCTTCCAATAATAACAGTGATTAATTATGGATATTTTTAAACACACTGTGTATTTGTTTAGTACGCACTTTAGTATAGGAAAGAAACATGAGGATTGTATTTGTAATGACTTTTAAAATTAATTAATTTTAGATTTAGTCGTTTGATAATTTATCAAATAACCGCGCTAGAGAATATTGTGCTTGATCGATATAACCCTGTAACAGAATCTGTCTACGATAGAGTTCTTTTGCTGCGAATGAACTGAGTTGCTGTTTTTGAATATTGAGTAAATTCTGGACTTTGATGTTGATCGCAATTAAACGTTTTTCCGCTTGTGAAAAGCGAGAGTTGTATTCAGTAAAATTAACGGTTGCATTTGACATTGAGTTTTTGACAGAATTTTTCTTTTCAGTAGTATATTGTAAGCTTTCTTTTACTTTGATTAGTGATTGTTTGCTGCTCCATAAACGCGGAATATAATCTCGTTTTATATCCCATGCTAAAAAGCCACGTAAACGTTTAGTTCGTTCTAGTAATAAAGTGGATTCATCTGATGGCGTATTTTTTGAAAGTGAATTTTCAATTTTTGTTAAGCGGTTAAATAATTGATTTTCGAATGAACCGGCAAGTTCCATATCATTGCCAGATTTTTCAATTGATTCAAGTTTATTTACCAGTTTATTATATTTATTATCGAGTTCCTTAAATTTAGATATTCTCGTTTGCAGATCAATTTCAGTTAAGCGACTGTTATAGACTGATTGTCTGATTTTTAGAATTTTCTTATAAGTTGGTAGTGAATTTTTCCAACCTTCGACAACAAAATTTAGATACAATAATATTCGATAATTTTCAAAACCAGCTTGAAATGCATGTGAGCCAAATAGTTGACCAAGATAAGCTGCGGTACCAGTATCAGGAACCGAGGTTAGATGCCAAGGGAAGTCTGAATCATCATTAATATTTGACGGTTTAAGTGATTTTATAAATTCACCAGACTTAATTAAGCGTAATGTTGCATTTAGTTTATTAACTTCTTTTTTATACAACCGAATAGCTTCCTCATATTGTCCTGCAGCCGCTTTTGGTTGATCCAGTTTCTCAAGACTATGGGGAATTGCTAGTAACACTTCCTGAACGGCAGGTTCAATTGTATGGCGTGATTTTAATTCGACCCATGGTGTTAATGCTTTTTTGTGTTTATCGGCTAAGACATATGACCAACCTAAACCAAGCAATCCTTTATTTGAAAATGGTCCTTTTAATCGAATTTTTGTAAAGTATTTTGTCGCTAATTTAGGTTCATTCTCCCTTAAATATGAAAATCCTAATGCAATATTTGCTTTATCTTTTAAAGCTAATAAATCATTTTGTTTAGATTTAAGCTTGCCAAGTTCTGATAATATTTTATTACCAGATTTAATATTACCGTTACGAATATAGGCAACACCCAGATTGTATTTTGAGTAAAAATAAAATTCATTATCATCGTCAATTTTATCTATTTGTTGTTGCGCTTCTGTTAATCGGTTTAACCGAATATAAGTCTCAATTAAAAGATTGTTTTTTTCCTGGATAAAAGATTTTGGAAGATTTTCACCAATTTGAGATAGTGCAATTTCAGCTAAAGAGTCTTGACCATTAACCAGATTCAGTTTTGCTTGATAAAACCAGATTTGATCGTGCTCTACTTTATTTAAGTCACTTTGTGCTAAAAATAATAATTGTTTGGACGCTAGTGAATTAATCCCATATTGTAATGCTATACCACTATAGATTATGTCTGGCGAAAACCCCTGGCTTTCAATCGGCGATACTGTTTTGGCAATTTTTAATTGAGTTAAAGCAGAAAAATATTTTTGTTGGTATAAATAAAAAAGTGAATTACCATAATCCATATTAAATACTTTTTCTGAGCCTGGATTTGTTTTCTTCTCAGCTGCAGGCAGAGAAGTTAAAAAACCGGATAACAATAACACAAGAAAAAGTGTGAGATTTTTAAATAATTTAGCCATAATTTATTACTGTACTATTACTTTTAATCCCAAACTTTCAATATAAATTCTGGTTGTCGACGAGAACTCTTTTGTGACAAATTTAATTCAACGTATTGCGGGTTATTACTTTTAGTGAAATTTTGAACGCTAGCTCGACGAAATTGACGGGCGTTTCTACCTTGACCGATGTATTCAACGATTAATTCATGGTCACCAGGTTCAAGACTATTTATATATAAGCGTTGTACGCCACCACGGCGTAAAGAATTAAGTTCTCGTTCGGAATAAATATGATTGGCGATAATTTTTTCATCAATTTTAATTTTAACCGATTTTAAGTCAAAATCTTCATTCGTATCTAATGAGACAAATATTGTAATTCGAGCATTAATCGGAAACAAAAAATCATTTTCAAGAATACTAAGGTCGGTATTAATATCTAAAATTTCCTGTTTTAATGCTTGTATTGCGCCGTCAAGATTTTCTTCGTTTAATTGTATTATTTGATTACCGGCAGCAAAACTAGTAGAGGCAATTGTGAATGTGGTGAGCAACACAAGCACAAAAAGAGGGAGCAAAAAGTGAGCTTTAAATATGTCCATAATTTTTTCTACCTATCCTGATAAACAGTATCTATGGGGATGAAATTAACACTATTTAGTAAATTAATAAACACAATTTGATGCATTTTGAGACCTTTCATACGATACCTTTATAAGCTTTAATACTCTGATTTCATTGCTTTGTTTGTTAAAATATGAACTCCGTTTAATTATTAATAACGGGTACTATAAAATAGTGTTATAACGTTAGCATTGTAACTATATAGATCACCAGTTGCATAATGCGTAAAATTGTCATAATTATATTGAAAAAAGTTATATGACAGATTTATGTCACCACGTTTAAAAAAACTATTTGATTCAAATATCTTATATGAAAGCTTATAACCCAATGAGTAACTTGAAAATGTGGACATCTCTTTATCCCGGGCCATATAAAAATAGGGTTGATCGAAATCATCATTATAAAAAGATGCCTGCACCTGGGTATAATACCGAACACTATATTCTGCCAGTAATTTAGAACTGTAAAAGTGATTATACCGCGCTTCGAGTGTGTGTGAATCAATAGCCCAATTATCTGTATAATAACGATAACCTAGCATTAAAGTCGAATCATTACCCAGGTAATAAACACCACGTGTTGCCACAGCCAGGCCCGACCGCGTTCTGGGATAACGTTCAGGTTGATTAAATGCACCGTTGATTCTTACCGCTCGATAGGGATTATTTAAAAATCCAACAGCACTAATAGATTCTAAATCAACCGTTAACAGCAACTTTTTGGTAATGACCTGGGAGACACCAAAATGATAGCGGGCACGATCGACCTCTTGGTTAAAGGTAGGATCAGTAGATTTCCCTACTGTATCTGCACCACGCGAATAACCCAGATTTAAAGTAGTTAAGCCATAAAACATTTCATGGGACATACTAAGGCCCAGGGTATTTGCTTCATAATCATTTTCACTACTGTTGGTGAAAGAGATATTTAGTATGGTATCACGGTATAAGTAATCCATTGTGGCACCGAATTCAGCACGAAATTCTTCGTATGGACTAGCATAACTTTCAACATCGATAGATGCGCTTGAAATATTATCTTCATAATAATGCGCAGTAGCAGAGAAATCTTCAGCAAAACCTTTACGAATTAGTAGTGCAGGACCATTTATGGTAATGTTGCCACCATCATAAGAATGATATAAAAGATCTGTACGATCTTCCGCGAGTACAGCGGCATTTATGGTTGAAATACCCGGTATTAATAGCAGGGTAAATAACACCAGTAAATGAAAATAAAAATAAATTGGCCGGGAGCGTATAATCATTATGAAAATATTTGTGTTGTATTAGTTACAACCACATCCTCCACCTGCACCAACACCACCACCTTGTGCACCTTCACGTGTTTCGTGGACGTGATCCATATAACTATCAGCGAAGGAGTCACGAGAGAATAGCATAATTGGTTTGGCTAATATTTCACGCTCATAAGGTTTCACCCATGGTTTTTTTGCACAAGATGAACTGAGTAAAATAAATAGACTCAAATTCAAGAGTAACAATGATTTCAATAAATTTTTCATGATTCGATTTCGCCATTGAATTAAAGTAATGATTTAACGTCTTTATCATATTTTTTTTCATAACCGGATTTATAGCCATAATGACTAAATCGAATGACACCATTTTTATCGAGGATGAAGGTGCTTGGCATAGCTTGTAGATCATATTTTTCGCTTGTTGCCTGGGTCTTATCAAACAATACCGGGAAATTAATTTTTAAATCTTTTATCATTTTATTTGCAAGCTTACTGTTATCATCAATATTAACGCCGAGTAATACAAAACCTTTACTTTTATATTTATTGTAAAGTACATTTAATAAAGGCAGTTCTTTTCTACAGGGAGCGCACCAGGTAGCCC
This sequence comes from Thiohalomonadales bacterium, assembly GCA_048060815.1. Classification (GTDB taxonomy): domain Bacteria; phylum Pseudomonadota; class Gammaproteobacteria; order UBA6429; family Thiohalophilaceae; genus CAYQUC01. The sequence continues at coordinate 12,289 of JBGMQW010000019.1, forward strand.
AGAAATTAATCATCACAACTTTACCGCGTAAGTCCTTTAAACGTATATTAGAACCTTTATTACTTGCCAGTGTGAAGTCCGGTGCAATTTGTTTTACTTTTACTGCTGATGCTGTTGAGCTAAAAAATAACAATGTAAATGTGATTAGAATCGAAAAAATAATGGGGGATGAATTTTTCATTTTAGTATTCCTGTATTATATAAATTATTAAATAAGTCTAAAAAAACCAACTTGCTCCAATAGTAATTTCAATATTTTGAATTGTTTTATTAGTGCCAAACAAGTTTGAATTCAAAATGTGATCACGGAAATCAATATGTATTGCGAGACTTTTGGCTGGTACTAATCGTAAGCCACCTCCGAGAATAATAGTTAAACTTTGACTATCATTAATATCCGTAACACCAAGTCCACCGACAAAATAGGTTGAGCTACTCCATGCTTTACCTGCGCTACTATATACTTCACCGGGTAAAATGTTATATCCGAATAACAGATTTAAATAGCTAAGATCGCTCGATACCAGGATATTTTGATCACTGGAATCACTGACACTGCTTGAGCCATAGGTCAAACTATAAAAAATATCTTCTGTGAAATGGTAGGCTCCCGTTACGCCGTAAACAATCTCGGTACCAAAGTCTTCGGTACTGTAAATACCGGTATATGCGCCTATTTCAAAATCCTGGGATGTAATTCTGGGAACATCAGTATCACTTCGTTCTATATCAGGTGTTATAACATCAGCTGATGTTTGCGTTTTATTTGCAGCGATACTATTTGTGGAACAAAGCAATAGCACAAGGATTGATACGTTTATTTTAATTAAAAATTTCATAAATTAACCATATGTATTAAAATATTTAAAAGAAGATAGACAAACCGAGACTGTAATTTATAAACTCATCATTGCGATTATTACCACTAAATACAATATAATCGCCAAGTTCTAGTCTGATAACAAAGCGTTCAGTTAAATAATAATTCAGACCAAAACCGGCATTTAACAAATCGAGATCGTATGCTGTTAAGTCTGTTTCACTGTTTGGAACATTACTCAATTTACTATAGCCCATAAATGCAAAAGGTCGGAAATCCAGATCTGCGTAAAGTTCAAATAGAATATTAGCCTGGAGTAGTGGTGAATTTGAATAAATGCCTGAAATTTGAGAAACACCAATCTCGAGCATAATATTTTCATTGGTTCGATAGGCTAGGCGAATGGTCGCACTGGACTCACCATCAAACTGTCCAATAAGGGCATCGAATCGAAATTTATCCTTTAAATAATCTTCAAGTATTTTTTCACGTGTGCCGGTCCTGATGCCTGCAATTGCAAGTGTTTCTGTTAAATGTTCTCTGCGTGCCCAACCGATACGATTTAACGAGCCTTTAACCTGATACCAATCTGTTTTACGACGTAAGATAGTAATAACTTCACCGCGTTCAATAATATCATATATTGGGAAATTAGCGCCTGGCCCGGTGTGTAATTCCAGAAATGGATCAACAACTGTCACTGTCACTATTTTTTTCTTTTCTTTGGAATTAACTAAACCTGCTTCAAAAATGAAACATAATATTATGGTAATAACAGTAAAACTAAATTTAAAATTCATTATTGGTATTTTTAGGGTTGATCAAAAGCAATCCAGCGGTATATCTCACCATAATCATTGCCACCCGCATTATTTGTAGCTTCAGAAGCGGTGGTAAAAATATCTGCATTAGTATTTCCTTTATGAGAAACACCACCGGCAAGTTCTGATAATGGTTTAATTAATATCGGGCTGGTATGTGCCATAGGGTAATTATTTGTCGTAACCGTAGGTGATGTGTCTTCCTGCCCCTTTCTTACTTGAGCTTGAGCAGCAATAAAATTATTAATTTGTTTGGCATCGGAGTCTAATGGCAGACCATACACTTTAAAATTACCACCATTACCACCACCGACACCATGACAGGTTGAGGCACCACAACTAAGTGCAAGAACCTCACTAATACTGAGATGTGTTGGAGCATTGTGATTTGCAGTGTCATTAATAAAATAAGCATAACTCAACGCCTGTCTATCAATGGTACTGCTATCAGTTGTTTGCGCTATTTCATCACAAGCGGTAAGTAAAATAGTTATCAGCGCAAGATAGAAAATTTGATTAAGGTTTTTAAGTAAAATCATTTAATAGAATTCCTGGATAGCCTTACTTTATTTCGGCAGTATTCAATTTTATTACAATTAAATATGAATCTTTTTACCTGTATTAGAAAAATAATGTACTGATTTTGTTAAATTTCATGAATTTGTATAAAACAACGACATAATTAAATTATTACACATAGATAATTTACGTCCATCGTTAATATCGAATTAGTTTATTTATTAAATAAATTGAATGTCGGAATATAAACTTAAAAACAGGCTTACTCAGATTATTTACACTAATTCAACATCCCTCGTTGTATCAATGGTATCTCTCAATTTTAGTATGGATAAAGCGGTTTTATTTAACTATTAAAATATATTTAACATAAATCATAATATTTATTGAATATTTAAGTAAAAATGTATGATAATTGTACGATAGTAATATGAGCTTACATTAACCATCATAAAATTAAGACTACATTAGCATTATCTTAATTATACATTGAATTTATAATGTAAAACCACACAAAACAAAACTGGTTCTCATTTCAAAGATACGAAATGTTATCTAAGTCACACTTTTGAGGATTTTTACTGGTAAAATGCCTATATTCAGGCATATTTGTACTGTGAGGAAGAAAGTTTACAGATTTTAGGTTTGAACGAGAAATTTTACGCAGTTTAAGTTTTTAGCAAAAAGTAAAATTTTGATAAATTAATTTTATGAAGTGGTTTTAAGCAGTAGGCTACGAAACGCCAGAGGAATCGAAAAATGAACGTGAATAGAACGTTTTTAACAACAAAGAAATTAAGTTCAGCATTATTAATGGTAATCAGCATGAGCTGCTTATCTTTTGTACATGCTGGGGTCAATGATCAGGCTAAACGGATACATGAGCGTTTAACCGGGGTTCCACCAACTGCTGCCGTACTGGCAACAATGGTGACTCAATTAAATGCAAATAATGGGGTCGGTGCAGCACAAATTGCAATGAATAATCCTTTTTTCTATAACTCGACACTTAAGAATTTTGCGACCCCCTGGACCAACGTTGAACGTTCAGTGCTGGGTGAATTTAATGATTATACCGCGACTGTTATTGGTTTGATTCGTGATGATGATGATTTTCGAAAAGTCTTATATGACGATGTTATTTATACAATTCCTGCATTGGGCGCTTATGATCAAACTTCAAATGCACATTACTTAAATGCCGTGTCAACTGGAGTGGACTTGCAAACAGGGTTAGTCAGGGGGGCTCAATCAAGTTTTATGCCATTATCACCATTACAAACTGCAGGTGTGTTAACAACACGGCAATCCGGTAAAGCATTTCTGGATATGGGGACTAACCGAAGATTATTTGAATATACTATTTTAAATCATCTTTGTATTAGTATCGAAGATGCCAATGATATTACCCGAACACCTGACCGTGTTCGCCAGGATGTTTCTCGAAATCCAGGTGGTGATAGTTCCGTTTATTTAAATACTTGTATTGGTTGTCATACCGGTATGGATCCAATGATTCAGGCCTTTGCTTATTACAACTACAACTCTGATGCCGAAGACACTATTGTCGCATTAAAAGACCAGATGGTTTTTCAGGCGGGTATTGTTCAAGCTAAATACACACAAAACTCCGGAGTCTTTCCATTTGGTTATGTTACACCAAATGATAACTGGGAAAATTATTGGCGTGCAGGCCAAAATGCAGCATTAGGTTGGGCGTGGAAAAGTGAGCCAAATGCTCAGGTTGGAAAAGGCACTGGTGCAAAATCAATGGGGCGTGAGTTTGCCTATTCGAAAGCATTTGCAAGCTGTCAGGTTAAAAAAGTATTTGAAACAGTGTGTCTACGACCACCGAGTTCACCTGCTGATAGAAATGAAGTTACACGTATAACCAATGTTTTTGATGCAAGTACTTACAAAATGAAAACGGTTTTTGCAGAAACAGCAAATTACTGTAAAGGCAATTAGGGCGGAATTAAATCTAACACAGGCGCAAATTGACATATTTTTAAAAATGTAATTTAGCTGCTCTGGAGACTGATAGTGAGAAATACAATGAATATGATGAATCTAACAACAGAAAATAATGCCTCAGCATTTAGCAACGTCACAAAAAAACTGTTACAGAGTATTTTATTAAGTACTGTAATTGGCTTAACCGCATGTGGTGGGGGCAGCCGTGATAGTGGCGCAAATTTGGGTGGTAATGGCGGTGTTAATACTGGTAGTAATCCTACGGGTGGTGGAACAGGTACAGTCACACCACCGGCAAACCTGGATGCACAGAAAGTGTGTTTTCAAAATAGTTTATATCCGGTATTAACGACTAAAAGCGCAACAGCGACCGCAGGGACTAACTCCTGTGCTGATTGTCATGGTGATACACCGCGCCAGGGTGCGCCAAAATTTGCAAGCTCTGATATGAATGAGGCTTTCAATAATTTATATAATGTTCGTCTCGATTTTATTAATCCAGCGCAATCTGCTTTGGTTCGTAAGGTTTCAGGAAATCATTATCCTACTCGTCTTGCAGCAGATACAGCGGGGGCGGTAGCATTATTAACAACTCAAATCCAGAAATGGGCTGATGATTGTAATAATCAGGGTGTGCAACCTGCTGGTGGGGGAATCTTTAGTAGTGTAACAACCTTCTCTCAAGCACAATCAGCTGCAGGTGGCGGTCCAATTGCACGTTATAACGATAGAACCATTGCACTTTATTTATTTGATGATCAAGGTGGTTCAGATGGGGCAACCGTTACCGATTCGAGTGTTCTAGGTGCACCATTAAATTTGAAATTACAAGGAAACTATACCTGGGAAGCCGATGGTGGGCTAACTTTTGGTGGCGGTAAAGCCATTGCGAGTTTAGCTGATAGTCAGAAAGTGTATTCAAATATCGGTGGTCCAGCTGGTACCAGACAATTTAGTCTTGAAGCCTGGGTTACACCAGACGCAGCTCAAGCTGCAGGTGGTACACCTTATCGGTTAATGACTTACGCGATTAGTAGTTCACGTAGTAACTTTACTATGGGACAACTTGGCCAACAAGCTGATGCTAATGCGTATCTTCGATTCCGTAATCGTAGTAGCCGAACCGGAGCAAATGGTAATAATAACTCACAAAATACCGCTGATGGCTCATTACCAAATACTTTGACCCACGTTGTAATGACATTTGACGAAGCAACGGGTCGAAAAATTTATTTAGATGGTAATTTAGTTGTTAATGAAAATGTTGCTCAAACTATTCGTGGTGATGCTACTGCTACTAACAACTGGGATAATACTTATCGATTTGTTCTGGGTAATGAATTCAGCAATGCCGATCGAAACTGGAAAGGCACAATGAAATTAATGGCAGTGCATGATGTTGCTTTATCAGCTGAGCAAGTTAAACAAAACTTTAATGCCAGTATTGGTGGTGAGAGTGTTACTTTACGTTTTGATATCAGCGAGCATACGAATGTACCGAATAGTTTTGTTACCATGATTGCAACGGAATATGGCAGTAATGCTTACTTATTTTCCAAGCCTATTTTTGAAGTTACAGGTGGAACCTCCAGCATTCCTCTTGCTCAAAATGGTGATTTGCTTTATTCAACCTATTGTCAAGGTTGTCATGGTGCAGCACCGGGTGCGAGACCGGATAGAACATTAGCTCAGATTCAAAATGCAATAGCTACTGTTCCAACTATGCAAACCACTGCATTGCAGGGATTGTCTACAGCTGAATTAACCTTGATTGAGGCACGGCTTAGTTCCAACTATGTTGCTCCACTTGATGGTTTGGCGTTGTTCCAGGTAAATTGTTCAGGCTGTCATGGCGCAGCACCGGGAGCGTCTGTAAATGGGACGCTGGCTGGCAAAACAGTTGCTCAGATAGATGCAGCAATTGCAGATACGACAAAAAGTATGAATACAGCCGGTTTGCAAACATTAACTGTTGCAGAAAAAACGGCAATATCCGATGCAATTAATACAGTGGTTCAGGCTGCGGGTTATAACATTCAAATCGATAATATCCGGGTGGGTGTGAATGGCACGACTCCTCCAGTTGGACAATCATTGAAAAACTTGAGTGTGTTATTAACAAACAATAACCAGGCGTTGAAAAGTACTACTAATACTGGCTTAGACGGTTTGGGTGTTGTTATTCCGCAAAGTGGCGGCATCGCAACTGATTCGTTCTTCCTGGAATTCGAACGAATTAATGCAAAATCAAATGTAATTGTAGAAGCTAACCCTGCTCCACCTCCTGCAGATATGAGTACAGTTGTTCGAGCTGAAAATGGTATACGTAACTTTGATCAGGTTAATGACACTATGTCAGCATTAACAGGTGTACCAAAATCGGATACCTACAATTCCTATGTTACTTTAAAGAGTCAACTACCGAGTTCCAATAGTATTATGACCTTTGTTGCATCAAATCAGGTAGTCGTGATGAAACATGCTCTGGATTACTGTACCCGAATGGCAGGTAACGGAGATTATTTTGGAACTGCTAATCCAAGTACTGCTCAGATCCAGGATATTGTGGTCGATAAGATTTTAGGAACCGGCTTTGTATCGCAACCAAACCGAAATGCTGTTCGAGGTGATATTTATACCTTATTAACCAGTATTGGTTGTAGTGGTGATGGCACAGTAGTAACCAGTTGTAACGATAATAATAAGGCGCAAATCACAGCATGTGTAGCAGGACTCAGTAGTGCTCCAGTGGTGCTTTATTAATAGACGTACAACGTATTATGAATTTAATTTGTAATTTATTAAATAATTTAAAATAGCAAACAAGCTTAAGAGGCAATAAAATGTCAGATAAAAAAATACCATACGAAACAGGCCAGGCACCATTGCAACATGAGAATCATGAACGTCCTGTAACACGACGCGACTTCCTGGCACAGGGGTTAATTTCAGGAAGTGCATTTGTCACGGTACCATCCATTTTTGCAGGTTTATTAAAAAGTGGTTCGGTAGAAGCACGGGTTGAACAATTAGCAAATTGCGGTATTAGTATCGGGGCATCGGGTAAAGCTGCATTTATGTGCTTTGACCTTGCTGGAGGTGCAAACCTTGCCGGTTCAAATGTAATGGTCGGTAGTAATTTACAGACTGATCTATTACCAGCAGCAGCTTACGAAAACTTAGGTTTACCCGCTGCTATTAACCCGAATGTTGCGGGCAAAGTAGTTGGTATCGACGGTGCTGCTAATCCAGCCGTTGGCCAAATCGCGTTTCATGCAGATAGTGCATTATTACGCGGTATTCGAAATGCGACGACACCAGCAACATTAAATAATGTCAATGGCGCTGTAATGTGTGCTCGATCATCGAATGATACCGGTAATAATCCACACAACCCGGTTTACGGTATTAATAACGCCGGTGCATCTGGATCAATTGTTAATCTGGTTGGAACACGAAGCTCCAGTGAAGACAATAATGCCGGTGGCCGTTCTCAATCACCAGAGTCAATGTTTGATACCACACGATTACCAACAAAAGTATCTTCAACCAATGAAGCACGAAGCTTGGCGGATACCGGGGCACTAGGAACATTGCTACCAACTGCTGCTGAGCGGACTGCTTTGGTAAAGGCCGTTGAAAATATCAGTGATCGAAAAATTGATATTGTGAATACCAATGTAACTGTTGGAAATGATGTTAATAAAGTTTTAAGTTGTGGTTATCAAGTGGCGAGTAATACCATTGGTGGTGCAACGTCTGATGACCTCGATCCTTCGCGAGATGCCAACATTACAGCCATTATGGCCGGGATGAGTACTACAACATTAAATAATGGTAATCGTGATTTGGGTAATAGTGAATATGCTCGTACTGCGGCAACCATGAAATTAGCTATTGGTGGTTTTGCCGGAGCAGCAACTGTACAACTGGGTGGTTTTGATTACCATAATAACAAACGTATTCGCGGTGATACCCGAGATGAGAAAGCCGGTGAATGTATTGGAATGGCATTGGAGTTTGCGCGCTTAAGTAATCGTAAAACCATGATCTATGTTTTTAGTGATGGCTCAGTGTCAGGTAATGGTACAACGGAAACGGTAGCTGGTGTTGCTAAATACGGCTGGCGTGGTGATAGTTCCACCCGTGCTGCAGTAATGATGTTAGTTTATGATCCAGCAGCAAAACCAGTAATGCGTCGTAATCAGGTTGGTAGTTATAAAGTGGGTGGTACGGTTGAAACAGCTGCTAATCCTGCATCGAGTAATGTTAGTGTGCTGGCTGAAGCGGTGGTATTAAATTATCTGGCAATTCATAATGACGTGGGTAGTGTTAATACGGTGTTACCAGGTAATGGTCTTGGTGATACTGCATCGATTGATAATTTAATTGCATTTGAGCCTATGTAATCTAAATTACTCACTTTTCAAGCACTATTGCGTATTTAATAGTGCTTGATAAGGCTGGATTTGGACTTAAATTAATGAGTTAATGGCTCAATAATGTATTTAAGTTCATGAATATTAATAACTTAGATCTAATATCGACTTCACCTTAATTTAGGTGAAGTCGTTTTTGTTTTTGAGGAAACGAGAACTTGCTCACAATAAAAAATTCATAATTCGCAATTTGCAACCGATATTGATATCGTACTAATGATATAATTCATAATGTAAGTCATAAAAATAATTATAGGTTGTGACCAGAATCAGAACAGGATCACGATCATAGTCAAGTTAGTTGTATATACTTGATGCTTAAAGAGTGTAGTTAGTTACGGGGATGAAAATGGTTTCACAAACGAATTGTACACAAGAGAGCAAATATGTCCGCCGCAGCAGAAAAAATTAAAGAAAAACAAGCACTTGCCGCTGATAAATCGTCTAATAAGGGGGTTGATACAGCACCACAACCTGCTGTAAAAAAGACCGGTTCAACCAAGGTCAAAGCAAAATCATCCTCTAAACCTGCAGCAAAAACTTCTGCACCTGCGCCCGCAAAACCTGAAAACAAGGTTTCTGCCACGGTATCAAAAAAAGAAACTAAAATTGATCCACTTCATGCAAAACCCAAACGGAATCCTACGGTTCTTATTGTCTCGATCATTATTATTTCGATAATATTTTATGGTTGGGCGGTTTCTGAAGATAGTTATATAACCCCGGAAGAAGGTATCGGTTACTGGTTGGGAATCCTTGGTGGTCTGGCCATGTTATTGTTATTGACTTACCCGTTACGTAAAAAATGGCGGCCAATGCGTAAAATGGGCAGTGTCAAATATTGGTTTCGAGTGCATATGTTTTTAGGTTTATTGGGACCGATATTAATATTATTTCACAGTAATTTTTCACTTGGTTCAATTAACAGCACCGTTGCTTTTTTTAGCATGTTGCTAGTGGCAGGTAGTGGTGTTGTCGGTAAATATTTTTATTTAAAAATACATTATGGTCTCTATGGTAAACATGCCACAATGGACGATTTGAAAGATGATTTACAATTAACAAAAGGCATGCTGGGTAAACATATTTCATTATCTGAGCAGATGAAAGAACGATTAGAGAGTTATGAAAAAGCCGTTACCAAAAAACATGGATTTGTTATCGGGTTTTTACGAATTCCAGTTACGTATATAATGTCAAAATGGATGCTTTATAGTGTTTTACATGAAGTGAAATTAGGTATAACAAAATATGCTGATGCTAAAGGCTGGGATAGAAAATTACGTGCAAAGCTTTATAATCGTTCAAAAAGTGATTTTACAAACTATATATTTCATAGTAAAAAAGTAGCGGAATTCACAATTTACGAGCAACTATTTTCATTATGGCATATTCTACATTTCCCTCTATTTATAGCATTGGTTTTTTCAGGTGTTGCTCACGTCTTTGCTGTTCACATTTTTTAAACCTTGATTAAATAATTTACTATGTTAAATGGAATTACATATGTTTGTGTGGCACGTTTAATATTTAGTATTTTTATATTTCTGTTGCCCCTAAAAACCTTTGCCGCTGATATTGAAACTCTCTTAATGCCGGGTAAAGTTATAGATGGCCATAAAAAATGGGAAGACACATGCAGTAAATGTCATAAAGTATTCGGTGATCTTAATCAATCCAAACTTTGCCTGGATTGCCATGACAAGATTGAATCTGACATTAAAAAGAAACGTGGATATCATGGTCGTTATTCACAAGTAAAACGTCAGGAATGCCGTTCATGTCATACTGAACATATTGGACGTGATGGTGATATTGTCAAACTTGATAAAGAAACATTTGACCACCATTTAACTGATTTTAAGTTAAAGGGCACTCATAAAAAAGTTGATTGTCGTTTATGTCATAAAAAAAATATACCCTATCGTAAAACCAAGTCAAAATGTGTTTCATGTCATAAGAAAGATGATCCACATAAAAAACGTTTAGGTGAAAAATATAAGGGCAAGTGCGAAAAATGCCATCAGGAATCCGGTTGGGAAAATAATAAATTTAATCATGACAAAACAAAATTTAAATTAAAATATAAACACAAAAAAGTTACTTGTACAATTTGTCATCCAAATGATCGTTTTCTTGATACACCAAAAACCTGTTACTCCTGTCATCGTTTAAATGATATTCATCGTGGTGGTAATGGCAAGAAATGTGAGGATTGTCATAACCCGCGTGGTTGGAAAAAAGTTAAATTTGATCACAACGAAGATACAACATTCAAATTAGAAGGGCGGCATACAGAAATTACCTGTGTGGACTGCCATAGAGAAGAGAAAGATCGGCTTAATATTAAAAAACGCAAAAAGAAAAAGAAAGCACGTGGTTGTTATGGATGTCACAAGCAGGACGATGAACATAAAGGTACATTTGGTAAAAAATGTGAAAAATGTCATGGTGTAAAAAATTGGTGGGTAAAGCGAAAATTCCAGCATAATCGCGATACAAAATTTAAGCTACAGGGTAAACATAAAAAAGCCGATTGTAATGATTGTCATCGAGGCGGAAATGTCTATAAAGAAAAGTTGAAAAAAACGTGTTATACCTGTCATAAAGTAGATGATGCACACAAAGGTCAGCAAGGTAAAAAATGCAAAACATGTCATAATGAAAATGGCTGGCGTGAAAAAGTAAAATTTGAACACGATATTACCAAGTTTCCATTGATTGGATTACATGCCATTACTCCATGTGAGGAATGTCATCTATCAAATTCATTTAAAGATGCTAAAATCCAGTGTTTTACATGCCATGAAGACGACGATAATCATAAACGCACCCTGGGTGAAAATTGCAATAAATGTCATAATCCCAATGATTGGAATTTATGGCGATTTAATCATGATAAACAAACCAAGTTTAAAATTGATGGTAAACACAAGAAATTAATTTGCAAGAACTGTCATAAAACACCAACGAAAAAATTACAGTCTCAGCCTAGAGCTTGTATTCGCTGTCATGCGTCTGATGATGCACATAGTGGGAATTTTGGAAACAATTGTGACCAATGCCATAGTACAGAATCATTTAGAGAGCATCGACGTTAAGATAGTAAAAAATCATTTCAAATTTAAAATGAAACGGTAAACAATATGCAAAGCCGAAAAATTAATTTAAATAGCTTACATCTTAAAAAGAATAATTTATTTTTAATGATAGCTATTCTAGTAACTTGCTTTATTTTAGTAGCTACAGTTGCTCAAGCAGAAGAAATTCCAGCTGATTTTGATCATGATGATACAAATTTTTTGCTATCCGGTGCACATCGTAAAGTTGAATGTAAAATTTGTCATGTAAGAGATGTATACCAGGGTATACCCCTAACATGCGAAGAATGCCATTCAGCTTCAAGTTTAATTGCCAAAACTAAAAAAACTAATAATCATTTTGAATCGGTAGATACTTGTGACAATTGTCATACTGTAGAAACCTGGCTTGGAGCAAGAATAGATCATGACTCCGTGGTTGGTACTTGTATCGATTGTCACAATAATATTTCTACACCAGGCAAGCCGGCTGATCATATAAAAAGCGTTGATGAGTGTCATAAATGTCATACAACACGACGCTGGAAACAATCTGGATTTGATCATACGGTTATTACCGGGAATTGTTTTAGCTGTCATAATGGTTCAACTGCTAAAGGAAAACACGAAAAACATCGTTTGAGTAATAATCAATGTGATGATTGTCATAACGTTGAAAACTGGAAACATAAAATTTATGACCATAAAGATATTAAAGCAGCTTGTATTACTTGTCATCAGGATGTTTTACCAAAATTACCACATCCACAAAACAACAAATGTGAAAGATGTCATTCACCAAAAAAGAAATGGCGACAGGTTCGTTTTATGCACGAAAAAACGGTTGAATTTTGTGTAAATTGCCATAGAAATGCGAAGCCGCCTGGTCATTTTATCATTAGTACCAGTGAAACAAATATTAGATGTGATGATTGTCATCGAGCTATTTCAAGTTGGTTATCTAAACTACGGTTTGATCATGAAGTAATCGGATTTCAAGAGCATCGAACTAATACTCCATGTTTAAGTTGTCATCTTGCAAATTCAGATAGAGTTATTTATACATATGGAGCCCATAGACCACACTGTGCAGCTTGTCATCAATCTAATTACAGAAAGCTATCTCATCTTAAATACCCAAATGTGTATTATGAAGTGGCTGAATTACATGATTGTACTAGCTCTTGCCATTCATATACTGATAGCAGTTTGACAACTAGAGATAATAGTCGTAACAAAAATGCTAATTATCATAATGCTCTAAGAGGTCGGGGTATTACGGTTCCATAAAGGTCAACTAATTAACGGATTTGCAATGAGATTAACAGTTGATTATTGCATTATATGTTCTAATCATGGTTTGTGTTTGATAATTTTAAATTCACTTAAACCTATATACATTATGCATAAGAAACAAAAATTGATATGAAATTAAATAAACAAAATAAAATGTATGCTTATCTTATTGTAATATTATTATTTAA
>JBGMQW010000020.1:0-11872 GCA_048060815.1 Thiohalomonadales bacterium
GCAAAATTACCAAATATTTTGGCTTGTACTCCTGGTATTATTGTTTTAAAGTAATATAACCATATAATTCAATATAGTATGATGTATTGAACAATCCCCCTCACTATATGGTCACTATAATCTAGTAATAGATATTGGTGTGCTATAGTGCCAAAAAATTTTATCAATAAAGAACTAACAATGATCCGATAAATTTAAGGCCAAGGTAATACAATTATGTAACTTTTTAATATTTAATAAGTCTCTGGTTGTTACACCATAAACTTAAGTAATTATTAATAAAAAAAATGAGAGAATTATTATGTATATAAGTTTGGGTATAGAAAATATGTTCAGATATTTTGGGTTATCCGTAAAGAAGGATGAAAGAGATATCGAAGAACTAATGCTTGATATTTCGGAAAATCATTACCAGGTTGATTACCAACATTTGTACAGATGGTTAAAAGATAAAGATATATTTATCCCCGTTAATGAGTCTGCCTTTCCAGAAGGTTCCAAATCCGGTGATAAATTTGTACCAGCAGAGCCAACTGATTTATTAAAAATTAAAAGTATTCTCGGTCCAAATGATCAACCATTAGTACCAGCCGCTACCACGAATACCTGTGCAATGTTAAATAATAGCTATTTAAGAATGAACTGGATCGATTTTCTGAATATGGTATTGGAAACAGCTGATACAGATGGTACTTTTTTAGAAGGTGAGATCAACTGGGTAAGATTTGACAAAGAGCGTATTATCCACATTTTAAATTCTTATATTGCATAACTATTTTATCCGTATTCAGAATAAATTTTCAATTTAGTTTAGATCGTGCATGTATTGCTTCAATAATAATATCTAATGACGACACTATTATAATGAGAGCTATACTGATACCAGTCAATATATCCGGAAATCCTGATTCAAAATAAAAAACAAGTACAGCTGCTAATAGAACACCAATATTTGCAATTATGTCGTTCCGTGAACAAATCCATGATGCTCGAATATTAATATTTCCATCACGAAAATGTAGTAATAACCAAAATGAAATAATGTTAACGATTAACGCAAGAAATCCATAAATCCCCATTAATTCAAAATCTGGAATGGTTAAATTAACCATCCGGTACACTGCGGTCAGCGCAACCCCGATTCCAAGAATAAGTTGTAGCACTCCACTTGTGAGTGCCGCATAAATTCGCCATTTTTCATGTCGTTTAATCGCATATAAACTCAAAGCATAAATAAAAGCATCAGCAAACATATCAAGCGAATCAGCTAATAATGCAATTGATTCACTAATCAAGCCTGCAGTAAATTCGATTAAAAACATACCAAAATTAAGGATAAATACAATTTTTAGAATTTTGATCTCTAATTTTGTAGTCGCAGTGACTTCACAATGACATCCTGAATCATTATTAGACATAAAATTTCCTTTTTATGACACACAATTCAATTTATGATATATATAGAGTTGATTGGTGCATGATATACGTGTGATGAAGAAAGAAATGGCCATCTGGAAGCGTGCGCTCAAACAAACTTCCAAATGACTAATGAAACACAACTTATTTATGTTCTAAATCAGTCGCATTAATACCCAGTGGAGCATTGTGATGTGCAACACGAATTGTATTGCCAGATGAAGGTGCAAGTTTTAGTTCTTGTTTAAATCTTGCAACACGCGATTTTCTGGTGATCCTGTAAATTGCAGCAGGGCTGGTATTGATAGTTTTACCTTCGCTATCAATTATTGATATATCAACATGTCCCGGTATGGGTATTATGCGATTTTTTATTTTACTTCGAACTTTACCTTTAATCACATAACCATCGTTTGTTTTTAGTAAGACAACACTTGATACAGTTGCTTTTTTGGATTCAACTGTATTAATTTTAAAGTCTTTAGATTCTACGCTCAGAGCATTTCCTGAAGCTAACGAGAATACAGCAGTACTGCAGATTATAGTTAAAAGGTTATATTTTTTTCTCATAATTTTACTCCTGATCTAGGTTTGATTGTTAACGTTTAATTATTATTTCCCGTTTAATTTCCATATTTACCTCGTGAAAATGAGGCGTACAACACAGGTAAAACAAACAGTGTTAAAATAGTAGAGGTGAACAATCCACCTACTACAACAGTGGCCAACGGTTTTTGAACTTCTGATCCTACGCCGGTGGCCAATAACATAGGAATCAGTCCTAATGCTGCAATACTTGCAGTCATTAACACTGGACGAAGACGGGACAGGGAACCATCTAAAATAGATTGTTCAAGGCTTACACCATTTTCATAACGCTGATTAATAGCATTAACTAGAACAACTCCGTTTAAAACGGCGACTCCAAACAACGCAATAAAACCAATTGATCCGGGTACTGATAAATATTGTCCGGAGATGAATAACGCAGCGATGCCACCAATTAATGCTAATGGTACATTGATCATTATTAGCAACGCTTGGCCTACTGAACTAAAAGCAAAATATAATAATAGAAAGATCAATCCGAGTGACAAGGGAACAACGATCATTAATCGTGCTTGAGCTCGTTGTTGATTTTCAAATTGACCACCAAATACCACACTATAACCTGGTGGTAATTCGATTTCCGATTTGATCCGTTGATCAATTTCTGCAACCAGACCGCCCATGTCGCGATTTTCTACATTACTCTGGATTACAACACGACGTTGAACATCATCTCTGCGAATTTGTGGTGGACCAGATTCAATCTCAACTTGTGCAACATCGCCAAGTCTGACCCAGGCTCCGCCTGAGGATTGTAGAATCAGATTTTTGATTGCTTCGATACTATTTCTAGAATCATCTTTTAATCTGACATAAATATCGTAGCGTTCATTCCCCTTTATTACTTGACCTGCATTCTGGCCGCCAATTGAATCACTCACTAGACTCATTACTTGTTGCACAGAAAGTCCATAACGCGATAACCGTTCACGATTCGGACGAACTACAAGTTGTGCTTCACCGGCAATTTGTTCTAGTGCAACACCGGTTGTCCCGGATATGGATTTTACAAGTGTCTCAATTTCGCGACCTTTTTTTACCAACATATCCAGATCAGAACCAAATAATTTAATAGCAAGCTGAGCTTTTACACCTGATAATAATTCATCGACTCTGGTTGCTATGGGTTGTGAAAAACTAAACAATAATCCGGGATGTGTAGACATTTTCTGTTCCATTAAAGACTGAAGATCTTTTCTGTTATTTGCAGATGTCCAGTCACTTATTGGTTTCAGACCAATAAATATCTCAATATTTGAAACCGGCTCAGGGTCGCCACCAATTTCAGCTCGACCTACTCGACTTGAGGTATAAAGTACTTCCGGAAAACTCATCAATTGTAGCTCGAGTTTTTGTGCAACTTGAAGTGCAGTATCAAGACTGGAAGAAGGTGCTAAAGTTATTCTGACATTAATAGTTCCTTCTTCAAGTTCTGGAACGAATTCTGTACCAAGAAATGGCACTAATGCAATTGAAGCAATAAATAGAGTTATGGCACTTATTATAATTTTCTTTTTGATATGTAATGCCTTCCTTAAACCTTTTTTATATCCTTCCTGTAATGGTTTCACTAAAGGACTTTGTTTTTCAATAACACCTTTTTTAAATACATAAGTTGCTAACGCAGGAATAACAATTAACGCAACCAGTAAGGATGCAAACATAGCTAAAACAATTGACTGAGCCATGGGTTGAAATAATTTTCCTTCAACACCCTCAAGTGAAAATAATGGTGCAAATACAATTGCGATAATTAATACTGCAAAAAATACCGGACGCGCTACTTCTTTGGCAGATTCCTTAATCCGAAGTCCAATGCCATGTTCGTCATTCGCTGCATCAAACGGATGTTCATCATTTAGAGCAATTTCCTTTTTTATTTTTTCATGATGAGTTGCATCGGGTGTTACAAGATGACTAAAAATATGCTCCATCATAACGACTGAACCATCAACCATCATACCAATTGCAATAGCCAAACCGCCCAGTGACATCAAATTTGCGGAAATTCCCCAATAAGCCATAACAATTAATGCCATGCCGATTGAAATTGGTATTGATAACAATACGAGTAATGACGCACGCAAATTCATTAAAAATAACATCAATATAATAATAATAAGTATAAAAGCTTCTAATAGTGCTTTAGTTACAGTACTAACAGCTTTATCTACTAGATCAGACTGATCATAAAATGGCTCAATAACTACCCCTTCAGGTAGTGCTTGTTGAATTGCAGGTAAACGTTTTTTAATACCATCAATGGTTGCTTTGGTATTTACCCCCATTCTTTTTAAAACGATACCAATCACTACTTCACCTAGTTGTTGTACTTGCCCTTTTTTCGGACCATTCGGGTATCTGGTAGTCATAGTAACGGCACCTTGACGAATTTCTGAACCAAATTCGACACGCGCCACATCACGTACCCGCACTACTATTCCATCTTGATCTTTTAACGGGATATTTCCAATGTCCTGTAAACCATTTTCACCGGAACGTATCCACCCGACACCACGTATAACAAGTTGTTCTTCACCGCGATCCATATACCAGCCACCAGCATTGTGATTGTTATCTTCAATCGCTTGTGTAACATCACGAGGGTTTAATGCAAAACTTAATAATTTTTCAGGATCAAGTTGAACCTGGTATTGTCTAACTTCACCTCCAAATGAAAGTACATCAGTCACACCATTTACCGGCATTATTAATAATTTGACAATCCAGTCATTTAAACTGCGTAAAGTAAGAGCATCGTAATCACTACCGGGCTTTGCTTTAATAACATATTGGAATATTTGGCCTAGACCTGAGGTATTCGGGCCCATTTCAGGTGTACCGACACCGGTGGGGATTTGTTCTCGAGCGGCTTGCAAACGTTCAAATACCAGTTGTCTTGCAAAATAAATATCAGTGCCTTCAGTAAATACCACGGTAATACCGGACAAACCTGTTTTGGATATCGAACGCACTTCTTTTACATCAGGTAAACTGTACATAACCGCTTCGATTGGGAAGGTAATGAGTTGTTCAACTTCTTCTGCTGCAAGGCCTGGTGCTTCGGTATTAACAGTTACCTGAACATTGGTTACATCAGGAAAAGCATCCAGATTTAATTTTGGAAGAATAAGAAATGCAGCAACAATACCGGCGATTAATGTTAAAAGTACCAATAATCGGTTGGTCACGGCTAAATCAATAATTTTATTTAACATGCTAATTTCCTGATTAATGATTATGAATTTCAAACCCGCTTTTCGCGAGTTCCGATTGAATAAAAAAGGCACCTTTTGTAACCACGTTAGAACCCGGCTTAATACCTTCGATAACTGCATTACCATTAATTATTTTTACCAGCTTTATTTCCTGGGCTTTAAACTCTCCTTTTTCATCAGCTTCCAGAAAAATTTGCCAATCACCATCTGGACTGCGAACGACAGCAGCCTCCGGTACTTGTAAAGCTTGAATTGTTTTATTGGCAGAAATATTTGCAGTAACGAACATTCCGGAATGTAATTGGTCATTCGGGTTGTCAACCTCAAGGCGAATTGCCAATGTACGGGTAGATTCATCTAATGTGTGATGGACTTGACTAACCGTAGCTGGAAGAATTTGGGATCCGAAAATTATTTCTGCATAATTTCCTTTACTAACTAATTCTGCTTGATTGGTATTTAATCGTGCTTCAACCCACATCACAGATTCATCGGTAATTGATATCAGTACTCGTCCGGGTTCTATTCGTTCACCGATAATATAATGATCATGAATCACTCTACCAGACAAGGGCGCAAGTAATTGAAAAGTACCATCAGCTCGTTTACTACTGGAATCGTTTATTAATGCTTTTATTTCAGGTTCAGTCATGCCATAAGAACGTGCTTTTGTCAGTAATTGATTCCAGTTCGCTCGTGCTTCGGTGTAACGTCGTTCAGCAACCACTTTCCGTCCCAGTTTTTTGACACGATTCCATTCTCGTGTGGCAACCAGTAGATTGCCCTGAACTTCAGCCATATCGACACTCGATAATGTAATTAATGGTTGTCCTTTAATAACTTCTTCTCCCAGAACAGCATGTCGATCAATCACCTGAGCACCTATTCGAGTTGTTATTTTTACCGTTTGGTAATCGTTTAATTTGACCTCACCCGGAGCTTTAACAGTTTCATTAATTGATTGAAGTTCCAGTTTAGTCACTACAATATCAGCGGCTTTCATTTGCGCAATTGTAAGTTTTACTACAGCGGATTCCTCATCGTGTTTTTTGTTTTCTTTACCTTCATTTCCATGCGTTTCTACTTGATCTTGAGTTTTATTTGGCTGAGTATTTTCATTATTGTTGCTACAAGCCGGTATCAGAACAATGCCCAATATACCCAGTGAAACTATTACGATTATTTTAATATTCATTTTGATGTTTCCAATTTATTTTCATTTAAATTTATATTTAACCAATTGATGATGCTCGCTGATGTTTTCATCCATTCAAATGCGCTTTGCCAAAGTTTTCCTCGCAATTCCAGACCTGCTGTTTGTGTGTCTATTGTTTGTTTAAGCTGCACCAGATAATCTGTTGTGCTCATGTCACCTAATTTCCACAAGCGTTTAATTAATTTTAATTGTTGCTGAATACTGGTTTTTCCGGAGACACGCCAATTCTTCCAGGCTTGTTGTAGCAATGCGTAACGTTGCGTACTAGTTGATACAATCGCACGCTGATTACGATAAAACTGTTGCGCTCTATATTCAGATTGGACAAGTAGTTGTTGTGCAGCTTGCACTTCTGCACTAAAACTATTTCGAATATTTAAAGGTATAGATAGCGTTATACCAGCGAGAGTTTCTTTATCTTCTTTACCACCACGTAAGGAAATTGTTGGATCCCAACTTTTTTCACTTTGACGTAAAGCTACAGTTTTTCGTGCATTGATTACTTTTGCTTGTTCAATACGAACAGCAGGTAGATTTAATAAAAATTTATCCTGGTTATCTGGTAATCGTGCATCTGGTAATGTGTCGGGTAATTCAGGAATGTTTTGCGGTATATGACCTAATAAAGCACGTAATCGTTCCTTTGTAAAAGCTGCATCCGCACCAGCTTGTGCATAAGTCATGATTGCTTCACTGTATGCCAGGCGCGCTAAATTTAATTCTACCTGGCTAAGATCTCCAGCATTGTGTCGTTGTTCAGATATACTGGCAAAATCTTTCATTAACTCCAGGTTTTGCTCAACAAGTAAGTAAATTTCATTACTTGTATGCTGTTGTGCCAGAGAACTTAGTAAATCAAAAACAAGTTGTTGTATTGCTAGTTCATATTCAGAATTAGCCTGTAAAAGTTCTGCTTGCGAAACACTTGTTCTTGCACCACGTTTATTTCCAATATCAATCGTTTGGCTTAACTGTAAATATGATGTACGAATATCAGTATTTTCTGAATCAATTTCCAGTTCAGGGTTATAAATAGCGTTATCAGCTGCGCGTAAATTCGCTTGTGCTACTTCTAATCGTGCACGTTCCTGTAGCAAACGAGGATGTTTAGTTACCACAGAGTTAATAAATTGTTTTAATTCTTCCGGAGCTTTTTGATTTGAAAAAAGCAAAGTCGTGTTTCCGGATGTTGCTGGTATTTCAGGTGTTTCATTTGCCCATAAAATTGAGCACAACGAAACCGTTAACAGTATAAATACTATTTTTACAATATTGTTCATTGATTAAATCCTTAATGCGAATATTAGCATCACATCACAATATAGGTGACGTGCATGAAATTTTTAGATTAGGGAATTAAACGGTGGGTGGAGGTGTTGCTGGTTGATAGATTTGAGTAGTCGTAAGCTTGGAAGGTAGAGAAATATAAGAACGCTGTATCGTTGGTGTTTCAACCAAATTATCAGGATATATACCAACGAAATGTGAGGCACTATGACAGCAATTATCAGTATAGTTATCATCTGTGTGACTGTTATCTTGCTCAGAATCCTGCATTGATTGTTGATGCTGTAGCTGCAAACAATCAACATCCAGAGCCATTGCCAGGTTGCTACCTAATAACAAGAATATGGAAAAAAATACGAATAAACGTTTCATTTGTTTAGTGTATCTTACATTTAACATATTGCAAGCCTATATCTGGATATTATTGTACATTTTTTCATTACAAAGTCAGACATGCATTAATCAGATTGGTTCAAATTAATATTATTTTAATTTAAACATAATATAGTTTAAGTATATTCCCATTAAATTGTTACAAGAATAAGATCGATACAGTACCGGGAAGGGATTTATAATAAGTTATTCCCACTATCATCGTACGGTTAAATGTTAATGAGTTTGTAGCTATTCAGCATATTCCTGGAAAGACAAGCATTTGAACCGCCAAGACGCCAAGAGCGCCAAGGAAAAGAAAAAATATTTTTTATTTTCATTTGTATTTTTTCTTATACAGAGCGAGAGAGTAAAAATAATAGCCTTTGACTTTTGTAACAAAATTCAATGCAATATTGAATAATCTTAAAATACAGATATACGCTGATAAAATTAAGGAAAATTTACTTTATCTATAATTGGTACGCTTTGGATCGCTATCCCGGGTATCGTTATTTCTATCTGAACCTGCTCGGTAATCCTCACGGGCTTTATCGGCTGCGATACATTCTGGCAAGTTAGAATATTTACTTGTTGTATAGTTACCAGAGTTACCACTAGCATCACCATAGGTATTGTAGTATTCATTACAGTACGATTGACTCTTACCACCGGCGACACATTGCTTGATCACTTCTTTACGCTCCGGAGCTATTTTGGCTTCGCGTGCTTTTTCACAGGCAGCATCGAGTTTAGGATCAGTGGCCGCGTAGCTAGAAACTGGAAATATAACTATAAAAAACAATAAAAAATGTTTCATTGCGATTCTCCACTAATATATTATGAGTATCATTTCTATTAACACTACACCAACATTAGTCTTTTGTCATATAATTAACTTTGATAAATGTAGGTATATGATCCGTCAGAAATAATTATACAATTATACCAGCAGGTAAAAATTTAATTCAAATTAGAGAGAATCTGAAAAATAATATATTTTTTGCTTTATTTAAATCTTTTAGGAGTAATAAATAAGTGCTTTATGAATTATTTTCAATGCAAGCTTTATTGGTTCGTATTCCGATAATTATTTTAATTATAGCCAGTTGGTTATGATGAGTTGTTATATGATCGTAAAACAATTCGGACGGATAAGCTATTTTCAAAATTGCGTGAGTTCAGTCAAATTAATCAGCGTGCTATTAATCTACAAGGTAGGGATTTTTCGTTAGGTCTGCGTGAAGGCTTGATCCTGAAGTAATAAATATATCTGTTGTTTGTGAAAATATTTTATGGAATATCGTAAGGTAAACCCAATGCCTTGGTTAAAAACTCCATCATAGGACTTGCTGATTTATATGCACGTTCAACCTCATTAATAAATTTTCCATCCATCGCCGTCGTTTTTTTTACAGTTTGAATAACAAAAAAACTTTTCCGACGCAAATCATCCATATGTGGATGGGTTTTATCAAAACCGCGAGGAGGGCGTTTGAGTTGTTCACCGTTGATTCCACCAAAGCGTTTATTGAATGTTTTATTGCTGATGACTTTTTTCCAATCATCAGGTTTTTCGATAATTCGAGTTCGAATCTTATGCAATATAGGGTTTGGGGGGCACCAAACACCACCCCCCAAAATAACTTTGTTTGATTCGATGTGTAAATAGAATCCAGGGGCATGGGCATCTTTACCCGCTGAGTGACGGAAGTGGCAGGCTATATGTTCTTTGTAGGGCGTTTTGTCTTTTGCAAATCGTGTATCACGATATATACGAAACATTGAACCACCATGTGGTCTGGAATCTGCGACAAAATCCTCACATATAACTTCAAGTCTCGGTCCCATGGCTTTAATAAAAGCACACATTGGGTTAACGACATCGTGTTTATATCGATCTTTATTTTCATGATACCACTCACGATTATTATTTTTTTTGAGATCATTAATAAACTTAAAAAAGAGTTTAGAAAAACCCGGAAACTGTGTTTTTGTCATAACTCACCTATTTTGAATTTATATGTTAAAGTATGAAGAAATCTTCGAATTATAATACTATGCTTATAATTAAATTAATAATATGACATCAGATGTTAATACCAACAGGAATAAGGATGGTGGATGGATATTGGGTACGATCTGCATGATGTGGATTATAATTTAGTCACTACCAGATTGCTATTTTCCTTAATTGCAGGTGGTTTAATTGGTTTAGAAAGAGCATTACATGGACGTGAAGCTGGATTTCGTACTCATATGCTGGTTTGTGTTTCATCAAGCTTGTTAATGGTATTGATGACCTACCAATGGTACCTGGTACCCAAAGAATTTCTGGGTACTGTTCGTGCAGATCCAAGTCGAATGGCTCAAGGTATTATGACGGGTATTGGTTTTCTTGGCGCCGGTGTCATTGTTAAAGAAGGATTGTCGGTACGTGGCTTAACAACAGCTGCATCGATATGGATGACAGCATCGATAGGAATTGTTATAGGCTTAGGTTTTTATTTTCCTGCTTTAATTACTACTATTTTTACTTTAGCATCACTATCGGTTTTTCGTTGGTTTGAAGCACTTTTACCGTCACAAAAATATGCTAAATTTTCAATTAGTTTTCACCGACACAAAGAACACTTAACTGAAAAAGATTTAATAGCGTTAATAACAAGTTATAAAATAAAATCATATTCATCAAGTTATAAATTAGTAGATGAAGGAAAGTATTTTGAATATGAAATGATTCTTAAATCTAAAAAGCATGACAATTTTCGAAAACTGGCGGATTATTTGTTAGAACAAGAAACAGTAATTGAATTTAATGTAGCACCTATGTAAATTTGCTCAATTTTACATTTTGAATTAATAATATAAATTGCTGTGTTGTGCTGGACGTTATTAATTAAATCTATCAATTATGATGATTAATTGGACAGCTTATAAATTAATTTTTATAAGTCATTGATCTGAACGATTACTTTTTGTTCAATGCTTGAACCTGTATAGCGGGTGAATTAAAATTGCATGTGTTAAATATAACTATTTAAGATATTGGTTCTGCGCTATTTCTATTTCGTAGATGAACTAAAAATTTAGGAAGTGTCATACTGATACCAAAAGCAAGGAACGCATGCTTATCTTTCTGTATTCCCTGATGGTTTTGAATTCGAGTATTAAAGGTTTATATCTTTAACAAAATAAATTGTTACTGAGTGTGAATATGAATGATAAATTAAAATTACCGTTAACAGCTGTTTTTAGTTTTTTACTAGGTGGAGTTGTATTTTTCCCGTGGGGAACTAATGATCGGATTAATATAAATAAAATAAAAGAGTCAACTTCAGCTTTTATTTTTGATCAACCTGAGGATAACAAGAAGCAGAGCAATTCTGAAATGCTTTTCTCAAAAAAAATTATAACAAAAGTTGATTATAATTTTTCAATTAGTGAATTAGAAATATCTAATTTAGCTATTAAAAAGCAACTAAAGAATTTTAAAACAACAAAAAATGATACTGTAATAGCTAAAGAAAAAATCGAAGAAAATACTTTGCTTGTTGTTTCTGAAAATTCTAATGAGCTTTCAGCAACAGTAGTAGCTGAAAATGAGTTTTCTACAGATGATTTAACAACCTCTAATTTAGCGATTAAAAAGCAACTAAAGAATTTTAATAGAATAACAAATGATTCTGAAATCGCTAAAGAAAAAACCGTAGAAAATACGCCACTTGTGATTTCTGAAAATACAAGTGAGCTT
>JBGMQW010000020.1:11972-14573 GCA_048060815.1 Thiohalomonadales bacterium
AGAAAAAACCGTAGAAAATACGCCACTTGTGATTTCTGAAAATACAAGTGAGCTTTCAGCAACTGTAATAGCTGAAAATGAGTTTTCTACAGATGATTTAACAACCTCTAATTTAGCGATTAAAAAGCAACTAAAGAATTTTAATAGAATAACAAATGATTCTGAAATCGCTAAAGAAAAAACCGTAGAAAATACGCCACTTGTGATTTCTGAAAATACAAGTGAGCTTAAATCAACAGCAATAACTGAAAACGAGTTTTCTACAGATGATTTAACAGCCTCTAATTTAGCGATTAAAAAACAACTAAAAAGTTTTAATGTCATAACAAATGACACTGAAATCGCTAAAGAAAAATCCGGAGAAAAAACACAGCTTGTTATTTCTGAAAATAAAAATGAGCTAACACCAATAACTGAAAATCAGCTTTCTTCAGATGATTTAACATCCTCTGATTTAGCAAATATTAAGCAATTAAAGAGTATTAATACCACCAATAGTGCAGATAATGTTGAATATTCAAGTAAAAAATCTGATGAGACAGAAAATGTTGATTTTGAAGATGAAAATAAAATTATAAAATTAGATGAGCATTTTTCACCTGAAGAGTTAGCTATATCTAATTTAGCAATTCAAAAACAACTTAGCCGATATTTAGTTGGTAATGACATTGATGAATTCGAAATTCCGGAAAAACCCGAAACTTATCCATTTATTGAAGATGTATCAGACCATTCAGATGAAAATAATGTAACAAAAAAAGTTGAAACTAAAAAAATTAAAAATATCAATGTTGTTGTAAACAACCAGGAATTAATATTTTCTGAGGCTGAATTAAAAATTTCAAATCTGGCGATACAAAAACAACTCCGAAGTTATAATGATGGTTTAAATAAAAATAAAGAAATAACTAAAAATGAAGCGAATTTAGATAAAATCAGTACACAGTCTGAAATTGAAAGTGATTATGAAGATGAATCCGATTTGTTAATATCTAATAGTACACATAAAAAAGATTCTAAACGTACTACTGATAAGAATAATTCGAAGCGAAAAAGTTATAAAAATCAATTATCGACTATCGATGAAAATAACCTTCTTGATGATGACACTCTCCAGGAGGAAGATGATGATGAATACGGTAGTGAAAGGGTAGAATTCAGTAATAATCCTCTTTATTTTACAGATAGCTTTGACAAGAAAGCAGTAATCACAGTCGAAAAAACCATTAAAACACCTGGTGTTGAAAATGTTGATAAAAATGTTAATTCTGAAATTAAATCGGAAAAGGCTCTAAATGAGATTGAATATATTGAAGAGATTGAAGAAGTTGAAGTGATCGAAGAAATTGAAATTAATGATGATGGAGAAACTGTTATATCATCTGCTGATAAATTGTAGTCTGATTTAATAGTGAGCTAACATTTATTAAACACATAATTTAATTCCCTGCAGTCTTTAAGTGTTCTTTATGTTTTTTTCTGTGTATAATTTTAGTAAGGAATAGGGAAAAGCATAATGTTAGATGATCGTTATACAACAGTAACATCGATATGGATTGTTATTATACCGATGTTAATTTCAATTTATATCGCAAGTTTACTTTCAGTTGCAGTATTTGTTAATGTGATTGATGAATTTGCTTTTGAACATATTTCTTCTGGTCTTCGAGAATATTACATATATTGTTCAATATTTATCGCATTTATGTTTTCGTCATTTTGTATTTCAATATCTACCTATATTGCAATTCCTGTTTATAAGAAAATTTTCATGGTGATAATATTTTTTGTACCAATAATATGGCCAAATCTTATTTCGTTATTTCTTTTTGGTATAGAGAATTCAGACTTTAAGTTTACGGGTATAAATGCTGAGTTAATTTTATTTATTGCAGGTTCAATTATAGGAGGATTTATTGCTTATAATTTAGTAACTATACTTGATTCATCACAAGGAACTATTATGAAGTCTAATTAGATTGGATATTGCTTAGGAAAAGATATATTAACGGTTAAGCCAACCCCGTTTTTAGGTTTAATAAATTTGATCATTGCATTTAACTGTTCAGCACATTGTTTTGATATTGTAAGCCCTAAACCACAGCCATCAGCAACTGCATCCCTAACTCGATAGTACCGTTCAAAAACACGATCTAGATCTTTTTCTTTAATTCCTATACCGGTATCAGTGACATTAAGATTAATATTATTTTCTGAATCATTAATTTCAACAACAACACTACCATTATTGGGCGTATAATTTATCGCATTATTTAAAATATTGGCTAATAATATTTCAAAGTTGGCTGTTTCTCCATATATAATATAATTGTTTTTACAATGGAATGATAAATTTATGTTTTTTTCAATTGCTCGAAGTGCTAATTGTGCAATTAATTCTTCTGCAGTTTTATGAATATTTATGGGGTTAATGTTTTTCTTGTCTTCAGAACTTAACCTTGCAAGTACCAACATTTGTTGAACTAAATGAGTTGCTCTATCAACACCTGCGATAATATTATTTATTGCAGGCAACTTTTCATCATTCGTTTTTGCTGCTTTTGCAACTTGTGCTTGAATTTTTAAAGCCGCTAAAGGTGT
>JBGMQW010000020.1:14673-25117 GCA_048060815.1 Thiohalomonadales bacterium
GTTAATTCTTCTCTAATGGCATAACGCTCACCAACCTGGATTAGATAGTGAAATTCTTTATCCCATAAACTGAAAACCCGCCATTTTTCATCTTGCAGTACCACATCAGAAAATCCTCGAGAATTGGGTGTAATTGCGCTCATGTCTAACGGAACTATTGGTGCTGAACTTGATCGAAGTACTAATCGACTGGGAGTTTCCCATAATTGAAAAGCAATTTTTCTTTCATATGAATGACCATCTCTTAAATCATATTCATTCTCATCATTAGATAACGGATAGTCCAAAATTTTCTGAGCACCAAAATTATCAACAGATTTTATATCATTCAATATTATTGCTTGTAAAGAGCGGGATAATTGTGCTAATTGCGCATCAAAAAGTTCTTCAACTTCATGACTTGCATCACGATAACTTCGATACATGGTTAGACTACCTATGAGTGAGATTATCAGTAGTAATACTAATAGCAGCCTATTTCGAATTGAATTTAACAAACAGGTTTCTCAATCATATAACCTACACCACGTACAGTTTTGATTTTGTCATTTCCAATTTTTTTACGAAGATGGTGAATAAATACTTCTAAAGAATTACTTTCGATTTCACCATCCCATCCATAGAGTGTTTCTTCTAATCGTGTTCGTGATGCAACTCGACCTACATTTTCCATAAGGTAAAGCAATAAAACAAATTCACGGGAAGATAATGCTATTTGATTGCCATCTTTAGTAACAGTATGTGCGGCAGGATTTAGTTCCAGTGAACCATGTGTTAATATAGGATCGCTCCTGCCTGCATAGCGTCGAGCGAGCGCTCTTAATCGGGCACATAATTCTTCTAAATCAAACGGCTTAACCAGATAATCATCAGCGCCGCTATCAAGACCAAGGATTCGATTTTCAACAGAATCCATCGCAGTTAAAATTAAAACTGGTGTTGTATTGTTGCGTTTTCGTAGAGCTTGTAAGACCTCAATACCGGATACTAACGGTAAGCCTAAATCGAGAACAACCAGGTCAAAATTTTCATTAGCCAAAGCATGATTTGCAGCCTCACCATCCATTACCCAATCAACTGTATAATCAGCCTGTTTTAGACCGACATAAAGGCCGTCACCGAGTAAATTGTCATCTTCAACAAGTAATAGTCTCATTTTGAGTATCTTCCCTAAATAGTTTATTTAATTATAGCGTGACTCTGCATAACGATTCTATCTAAAAATGGATTTTTGGATTCTAATCACCAAATATTGTACAGGAAATCTGGTTTTTGCAGTGTTTATACGTTTGCATATGCTGTAAAATTTTTGTGCCATGAGTTTACATAGAGTACTATAGTTTTTAATTTTCCGGTTTTTTGGTAATAACACATATTTTCGATATAAACAGTAGCTTTTTTTATCAATTATTTATGGTAAAGAACTTGTTTTAAGACCAAAAATTTAACAGATTATTCGTTATTTTCAGAGATAATGGTTTTTTTCTTGTAACCATTAATCATTGATTTTACTAAATTTTCATTATGTTGTTTACCCGCAATAACTACGCCAGTCACATGCAACACAATCAAACCAACTGAAAAATATGAAAAGAATTCATGTATTTCTTCGATGATATCTTCCAGGTATTCATCTTCTTGGGTAAATAGAAATGCAAGGGGACCAGCGTGATCCTCAACGCCATATAAAACCACACCAGTTAGACACGTTATAAGAATACTGCTTATTAATACCACTATCATCGCAGCACCAGCAGGATTATGACCTATAAACCGACTATTTTTATTTTTGACGAGATCTTTAAGATAAAGATTAACTACTCTGGGAGCAACAATAAAACTTTTAAAACGGGCATATTCAGACCCTATAAATCCCCAAATGATACGCGATATTATTAGTAAAATGATGAGATATCCTGAGTAAGTATGTAATTTAGAACTGTCCTCTGTTATAAAACATATAAAGAATGTGGTGACTAGTGACCAATGAAATACTCTAACTATAATATCCCAGACTTTTACATCATTTCTGTGCATACAATACGCTCCTTGTAAAAATCCATCTTAACAAATTAAGATTAAGAAATGCTTAAATCATGAACAGGCAAATATAATGTTGCTATAGAATATCCTATAGTATAGCTAATAATAGTTTAAGCTGATGAAATTAGAGAAATTATTATATTAAAATGGCAGAAATAGAAAAAACAATTAGTGTGAATAATGATGTTATTACCTATAAAGTGTCTTATCACAATGATCGAATAAGTAACAGTGAGTCGCAGACAATAAATAAAAATGCAGTATTATTATTGCACGGTCTCGCTAGTAATTTGACTCGATGGACCGAATTTGTAATGAATACATCACTAACAGATAACGTGGATTTATTGCGCCTGGATTTAAGAGGGCATGGTAAGTCTATGTGTTTTAGTCGAATCTCAATACGAGATTGGTGTAATGATATTTACCAGATACTAAATAAAGAAAAATATTCCAAAGTCATTATAGTTGGGCATAGTCTTGGAGCCCAAATTGCTATGCAATTCGCCTTTTATTATCCACGTCTTACTAAAGGAATTGTATTAATTGATCCCGTGTTCCCTACCGCGCTAAAAGGTATATTGGGTATCGTTAGACGGTTTCGATATGGAGTTTTAATTTTGATTTATCTGTTATTAATGAAATCAAAAATGGGTTTTACTAAAAAAAATTTTCCATACCGTGATTTACATGAACTTGATATAAAAACACGTGAAATTCTCAACAGTAAAACCGATAGTGACATTGCGAAATTATATATGAATCCATTTGAAGATTTAATATATATTCCATTTGTTAATTATTGTCAGGATGCATTTGAAGTCACGCGAAAAATTCCTAATCTAGGGCAGATAAATTGTGCCGTATTATGCTTATTATCTAAAGGTGCTACTGTTAGTAATATAGAAATCACAAAATCATTTGTGAATCAATTTCCGTTTAGTGAAATAGAAATTATAGATGCTGATCATTGGTTGCTTACTGAAAAACCAGTTGAATCAAGACAAGTTATAGAAAAATGGTGTACAGCCATTCTATGATTCTGCGAAAATTTTACCTTTGTAATTTTGTGTAAATTAATTATACAATTCAGATATTAAAAGTAGTACCGGGTTGGCATTTTACTATTGAGTTTGTATTTTATTTATAATCCTGGTCTATTATTATCCATAGCTATATGGCGGTACTATAATATTTTTTTTATTACTATGAATTGATTTTTATAAAACTGGATGTCATTTCTGGGTAAAAAATTTAGATAGTCGCAAGGATCCAGTGTGGAAATTTTAGAACAATTGACTAAACAAGCACAGTTGCTTCGAATTAAAGAAAGAGGTGACCTGCCATGGAATAAAAAAGATGAAGTCATTCAATGTAATGCAGTTAATGCATTATTTGATATTCATGATTATTTAAGAAAAATTGTAAATCGGTTAAATCAGGTTCGCCCGGAAATTAAAAAAACTTATAGTGTATTTGATAAATATCAACTTAATGAATCATTCCAGGTTGATTATGAATTATCATTATACAGTAAGAAAAAAGTTGAAACACTTGAACTCGATTTTTGGATGCATAGTAATGAAAGTAAATTTGTATTTAAAAGAAAAGATATAAATAATTATAACAATCGTTTAAGTGAATTATTTTCATACGGATTAACTGCAGATGAGAATCAAAACAAACTTATTAAAAATTATAGCTCGATCGATGAAATTGAATTAAAAACAGATATACCGGTATCTTTTGTTTTTACAGCTTCTGAATATTCAAATATAATTAATGTTATCGTAACTAATTTTGAATTTCTAGGTAAGAGTGAATATCAGCTTGATAATGAAGCTATTACCGATGAATTTTTGGATCATTTTGCAAAATATTTAATTAGGCAAGAACACAGTTTCTTTCCAGATAATAATGTATCAATAAATATAAGTAAGGCTGATGCACGAATTGAAATTCCCCGCGAGTTACCTCTATCAGAAAATAATATCACTAAAAAAATCATTGTAAATTCAAATTTCCCAATATCCAGAAAGAGCGAAAAAATATTTTTAACTTATCATGATAATTTAAATGAATTAAATACAAGAATGAAACCTTTTCTAATTGGACGTGATAATGATTCTAGTTTAATAATTCTATCTGAATTTGTTTCACGTTATCATGCTACAATAATATATCGTAATGGAAAATTTGTTTTAATTGATAAATCCACAAATGGCACTTTCATCAAACTACAAGATAGTAATGAAATTTACATACAGCAAGAGGATTATCCAATATCAGGTTGTGGTTTAATTTGTCTGGGTAAATCTATAACACCCGATAATGAGCATTTAATTTATTTCTTTTGCGCTTAACGATTCAGATGAGATTTTTTTAGAAAAAAATATGTTTATATTTTTAGTATGCAATTTAAAATTAATTTACATATTAGCAAATCTGAACTAACTAAATATTATACTGGAATCAAAATTGTATCAGCCACAAGTACTGATGGTCGAAGAGTACAATTTCCGGTAAACATTCTACAAAAGTACATTACACATGAAGGTATTCATGGTATGTTTTTACTGAAGTATGATGAAAAATTTAAATTTAATAGCATTGAAAAAATAAAGTAATATTTTCCGAAAAGGTATCAAGGAAAAATAAGATAACAGTTTAAAAAAACTTTAATCGCAGAGCGCGCGGAGATACGCAGAGAAAGTACATAATATTTGAATTAATTATATTCTATTTAAAATTCTCAGCGTACCTCCGTGTTCTCTGCGGTTTAAAGCAATATAATTAAATTATGATTTTAAAAATCATGTAACATTAAATTTTTACCCTCAGTCAACACAAACTTTTTAAATGCAGAAGCAGCAGGAGACAGTCGTTTATTTTTACGGTGGACTAAATACCAATGGCGCATGATAGGGAAATGTTCAACATTTAACACCATGAGTTTTTTTGTTTCAAGTTCTAATTCCAGAGTATGGATTGATACTATACCCAAACCTAACTGAGCTTGTACTGCTTGCTTAATTGATTCATTTTCATTCATTTCCATACTGGTTTTTAATTTAATATTGTGTTCATCGAAGAAGCGTTTAATTGCAATACGAGTTCCCGAACCTTGTTCTCGGGTAACAAAAGATTCATGCTGAATTTGAGCCAATGGGATAGTGCCTTTATGCAATGCGAGTGGATGATTTGGGCTAGCAACCATCACCAGAGGATTCTCTGAAAATGGTGTAAATTCGAGTTCCTGATTCTCTGGCGGTCGCCCCATAATGACTAATTCTTTTTCATTTTCAGCTAATAGAGTGAGCAACACAGCGCGATTGGTAACATCTAACTGGACAGTTATTCCAGTATAGTTTTGCTTGTATAATGCTAACATTCGGGTCGCAAAGGCGCTGGCAGTGCTTGCGACAGCAACTTTTAGCTTGCCGCGTTCTAATCCCTTTAATTGTTCGAAAACACTATCAGCTTCTTCTAATTGGTCAGAAATTATACGACTATATCGGTACATTTCACGTCCAGCTTCAGTCAAAAATAGTTTCTTCCCCGATTGTTCAAGTAGCGGTAATCCGACATTATTTTCTAACTGTTTGATTTGCATAGAAACAGCAGGTTGGCTTAAATGCAACTCCTGGGCTGCTTGTGTGAAACTCAAAAGTCGGGCAACCGCCTCAAACACCTCTAGCTGACGAATAGTGACATGCATAAGCTTATATCTATGGTTTTGTTCTAATTAATAAGTTTCAATTATGATTGATTCTCGATATAGTCGCAATTATTTATTAAGTGGAGGTGAATAATGTCCACTACCATCGTAGATTTAATTCGTCATGGTGAACCCGTTGGGGGTCGTGCTATACGTGGTAATAGCGTCGACGACCCTCTCAGCGCGCTTGGTTGGAATCAGATGCGAATGGCGGTAACAGGTTATTCTAAATGGAATGTTATTGTTAGTTCACCGTTAATTCGGTGTTTGGATTTTTCTCAGGAATTATCAGCAAAACTAAAAATACCATTACATATCGAGCAAGATTTAAAAGAAGTTGGTTTTGGATCCTGGGAAGGTAGAACTAAAGAAGAAATTCAAAAAGATAATTTTGAAGAATACACGAATTTTTATCTTGATCCTGTTAACTGTCGTCCTGAAGGAGCCGAATCATTATCACATTTTTTTGAACGCGTGGTAGTATTATATAATAAAATGATTGAAAAATATTACGGTCAAAATATTTTGTTTGTTACACATGCTGGAGTTATTCGCGCCATTATAACATATACTCTTGAAGCTGAATTAAAAAGTATGTATCGGATCAAAGTACTTAATGCTGGTATAACACGAATTTTACATGATGGTAAAAATTCAATTCTTGAACGACATGGTTTTAGTCTAGTATAACGATAGTTATTTTGAAGTTAAATTAAATCTTACCTGCAAATTGCCTCAGCTATTAATTTATTTTTTTCAAAATTATTATTTGATTTAGATGTTATATCTATAAAATGTTCATTTGAAAAATTCGGTAGATTTAAATCAGCTTTAGCTTCATCTTCTTCTATTGAAGTAACTTTTTTGTTTAAGGTTAATTGAGTGATTTTTTTTGCTGCTCGTATAGTGTTAACACAATCTATATATTTATTCTTGTATGCAATGTCTGGAATACTTTTAGCTGTTTCCGGAAATATTTCAGGTAATTTCCAAAACTCTAATAATTTTGCCGATAATTCATATTCGTTTAATCCAAATGACTCAGTGAGTAACATTGATAACGATTTTTTATCAGTAATTTCAGGAATAATGGCATTGAGTATATCGGGAAATTGATCGACTAGAAATAGTAATCCAATATTCGATAATAAGCCAATACAATAAATATCTATATCATTAGATGTATTCTTATTTAATTTAGAGTAAATTGATGCAGTGTTCTCACCTGTTAATACAGATTCAAGCCAATACTCTTTGGCATTAAAATTTGGACATTTTTTAGTATCAAATTTAGAAGCAACAACGCTTGATAGTACAACTGATTTAAGCGCAGAAATACCAATGAGTGCTGAAGCACTTTCAATTGAACTAACTTCTTTGCTTCCCATATATGCTGCAGAATTTGCAACTTGAAGAATTTTAGCGGTAGTAGCGGGGTCTTGTTTTATTACACGTATTAATTCCCTGATATCAGTAGTTTGTTCTGCTCGCGATAAAGTTTGAATTATTTTAGCTAAAAAATGAAACGGGGGAATTGATTCTTTTAGGATAAATGCAATTTTTGGCACAATATACTCTGTAAGATCCGTTGCTAGTTAGTGGACGATAAAGAAGAGCATAATCGTCTTAATTTTAGTTAAGTTTTCTAATTAAATGTTAAATAAACACAAATTAAACAGGTATTAATACTGAATACAGGATTAAATTAGAAATTATTACGCGTATATAATCTAACGGTCAATTACGTACTAACTTTAATTGAATGTGAATTTTTATTATAAACGTAATTTTATATTACTGGATAATTAAATTGAGCTGGTATTAGACTGACTTAATTCATGGGAATAACGTAATAAAGCATATTGTGTTGTTTTAAAGCTTTTACGCAAATTGGATAAATAACTTTTAGAATGCAGTTTATATTCTTTCTCTGAAATGTTGTAATATTTGTGACATAATTGGAATAATGAGGTTGCTCCAACGGCTCCGGCATTACCCTTAAATGCATGACATAATTCAATAAATTGAATAAAGTTTTCTGTCAATGACATTTCAAGGCTGGATATAATCCTGTTACCATCATTTTGAAAACTTTTAATTAACGTATCTATAAAATCACCATCATCATTTAATAATTCCAGATCTTTTAGAGTATCGAGGTTTAATAATTCGGTTATTGTAGTATCGACAGGATAGAGTTTTGGTAGTTTGTTTTCACTAGTTTTAGTGATTTCATTTGATTGTCGTGTTGCTCTTGGTATCGTTGTTAATGACGAAATTGTACTTAGTAATTTACTTGATTTAATTGGTTTAGTTAGATAAATATCGATGCCGGCTTGCTTACATTCGTTGATCGATTCTGTTGTTGCATTTGCTGTTAGCATGATAAATGGCAAAGGGCTATTGGGATACATAAAGTTATATAATTGCACTAACTGGATACCGCCCATTACCGGCATGTGCATATCTGTTATGCATAGATCAAATAATTCTTCTTCAAATAAGTCCAGAGCTTCTTCACCATTATTGACAGTAATAACGCTATGACCGCCAAATTCCAATATCCTTTTTGTTATGAGCTGGTTAGACTCATTATCTTCTGCCAGTAATATACTATATTTTTTTGGATGCTTACGATGTGAATAGTAGGCTGCAATATTTTCGATATTTTCAGAGGTTTGAGTTTCTAATAATGGTGCACTATGAATGGCATTAAATAATAATGGCATATCAATTGGAAAATCAAGAATACAGGTAAAACCGGAATCCAGTAATTGGTGTTGAATATTATCATTTACATCCCGGTTAAATAAAATTAATGCCATATGTTTTAAGATTGAATTTGCACGTAGTGCTTTTGCAAAATGGATTGCATTTACATCCAGTTTTGATTTACTAATTATAACTGCATGAATAGGTTTATCTTCATTAACTGCTTTATCAATAATTTGTAGTGCTTCTTTGGCTGAATTGGTATCAATTAATTCAACTCCCCAATTATGACAGTTATCTATAACTGTTAATAATATATCGTTTGTATCAGATATTATTAATACCCGGGCTTGAGACAAATCACTATTTTGTTCCCAGTTGACAGACTGTAATAAGAACGGAATCTCAAACCAAAAAGTAGAACCTTCACCAATAATGCTTTTAAGGCCAATCGTGCCACCTGATTTTTCAATAAGTTGCTTGGCGATCGTGGTTCCTAAACCAGCACCTCCGTAACGACGTGTACTGGATTCATCGGCCTGGGTAAATCGATCAAAAACTGTTTTTTGTGCCATTTCAGTAAGCCCACAACCTGTATCGACTATCTCAAATCGAATTATACTGTAATTATTTTTTACAAATGTTTGTTTTACTATTATTTGTACTTTACCTTCGTCAGTGAATTTTATAGCATTTCCAACCAGATTCATTAATATTTGTCGTAAATGGTTAACATCACCTTTGAGTGCATA
Organism: Thiohalomonadales bacterium; assembly: GCA_048060815.1. Taxonomy (GTDB): domain Bacteria; phylum Pseudomonadota; class Gammaproteobacteria; order UBA6429; family Thiohalophilaceae; genus CAYQUC01. Next base: position 23,899 of record JBGMQW010000020.1, read on the forward strand.
AGGTACATCAGGATTAATGATCATGGTAAATTCAAGACCTTTTTCATGTGCTTTGTGTTCTAACATTTTTACAATATTTTTTAACAGGTGGTGTAAATCAAACTTCACTGTATCGATACGAAGTTTGCCTGCTTCAATTCTAGAGATGTCGAGTATTTTTTCAATGATTTCTAATAAAGCACGGATCGAATAATCAATAGTATTGCTATATTCTTGTTGTTCTTTATTCAAAGGTGTATTTTGGATTAAATCATTTGCACCTAAAATACCATTTAATGGAGTTCTTAATTCATGGCTCATGTTAGCTAAAAAAGTACTCTTGGCTTTATTAGCATCTTCTGCTGTACTGATAGCAATATTCAAGCTACGCAATACCATACTGACGTATAACGGTAACACGATTGCTCCCGATATTAAGCCCGTCATCAGCATCAGATGTTGGCTCATGAATGGTGATATGTAGGTTAATAACGATAAACTAAAGACAGTAAGTATGGTGCTAGTGAATAAAAATTGTTGGCCGTAACGAAAACCGTTTCCGAATATTGACCACAGAAAAAATGGATAAAATGCAGCACCAATTTCTCCACCATAATATGCAGCAAGTGTAAGAAAAACAACATCGAAAAATGAGCTAGAAACATAACGTATAGGACAACGAGTAGGATTTACGTAGACCCAGTAAAAACTTATAAAGGCAAGTAGAGTGTAGACTAACATTGATAATGCAATTACTTGCGTTGGAACATTAAAGCTAATGTTAGCATTAAAAATAATAACTGTTATAAAAAGACTTGATGTGAGCCTGATAAACATTTGCTCTAATTCTCGACCAGGGCTCTTGGCCATACGAGTAAAGATTTGTGACAATTTGCTGGAGAAGGGTTGAAAAAATTTTTCGGTACGTTCCATGTAATATGCACTCAATCTTGATAATTATTCTAATGATTATATCTTGAATGATATTTGACGGCTACTTTCTATCTTAACATAATTGAAAAATTAAATGTGGTTTTGTGGTTAAAGTAGAGTTTAATAATTCAATACTAACGATACTTTGGCTTGAAATGCTTCAGTTTTACAAAATTAATGAAATTCAAAATATAACTGGTTTTCCATATTGAAACTGATGAATTTTAATATGAGTTTTTACTAATATAGTAAATTTCATCGAATTATTTTTTCACAAAAAACTTAATATCCAACACTAAATGTGTTA
>JBGMQW010000021.1:0-2243 GCA_048060815.1 Thiohalomonadales bacterium
AGTAAAAAACTAAATATTAATAATAAAAAATTTAGTGGTTATATGGCTAAAGGTACGCAATGCCTCAAAGTTGAAAATTATAATTGTGCTCAGTCTCAAGCTAATCTTGCTTTAAAAATAAAACCAGATAATTCAAAAGCAGCAAATTTAAAGCAAGAAGTTTTTTTTGCGAAAACCCAGCATAAAATTAGAATAAAAAAGGTAAGGAAGATATTAATTAAAGCAGAGAAATGTTATAAAATAAAAAATTATAGCTGTGCGATTGCAAAAACTGAGTCAGCTTTAGAGGTAATACCAAATTACACTGAAGCTTTAGCTTTAAAAAATAAGGCAACAAGTGAAATAAAAAAACTTAAACAATCTATTATGATAGAATAATAAAACACAAGGAGGTTCTACATGACCGCTTCAAATTTATATAAAATAATTTTAATTACACTCTCAATAAGCCTATTATCTGCCTTTGATTTTGGTAGCGTTAGTAAAAGTATCGATAAAACAGTTAAAGATGTTGCACCTAGTGATTGTAGTAAATCGAAAAATAAATCTAATTGTGAGAAAGGGGAGGCTATAAGCACTGCTGGTAAAGTTGTAGCTATCGGTATTGCTGCTAAATTAATATATGATATGGCTGTAAGTTTTACGTCAACTTCTACTAAATCAGAAGATGCAGTTGTTAGTGCATATAGAAAAAAATATGGGAAACTTCCAAAGACACCAAAAGTCACTGTTTACAATTCGAGCTTAAAGCCTGGTGACATTGTAAGTGTCGGTAAAAAAGTTAGAGTTGTATCCAATATTGAAGTAGTTAGAAGTGAAAAAAGTCCCGATATGGTAGTTGAAGAAAAGTTCTCTATTTATGATAGTGAAGATAATTCAAAAGTGATGAAATCACTTGTGAAACCCGTAAAATCAAAGAAAAGTGGAGGCTATAAAAATGAATTTGTTTTTACTTTACCTCAAGGTATGCCTCAAGGGATATATCCAATTAAGTCAGTAGCTATAGTTAACGGGAAAGAGATTAAACCAGCAAAAAATAACATGCAATTAGTTCTATATTTCATCTCGCCAGATAAATATCAAGTTGTAGCTTTAAACAACTAAATTTAAAATAGGCAGTGTATAACGCACTGTCTATTCCAACTTTACAAAAATTAAGTAATTAAATGGGTTACGGTATGAATTTTTTGGGGAATTTGTATTATGGCAATACTGTCCTTGATTGGATTATATCGCTAAGCATTATTTTAATTGTTGTTTTGTTAGGCAAAACACTTTATTGGTTTATTAAAAAAACGGCGAATATTTTTACCTCCAGAACAAAAAATAAATTGGACGGTATTGTTTTTGATTTAATAGAAGAGCCTATTGTTTTTATGTTGATGGTGGTGGGTGTCTGGTTTTCACTATCAATGCTTAAGCTACCTCATGGCTTAAATAATTCCATAGATAATATTTTACATATTGTTTTGTCATTATTGACTGCCTGGTTGTTTGTTCGGTTGTTCGATGCTTTTTATGTTAATGTAATTTTACCATGGTCAAAAAGAACTGAGAATGATCTTGATGATCAGTTGATGCCAATTTTGCGTAAAGGAACACGTATCATTATTTGGGTTTTGGCAATCGTAATAGGTTTGAACAATGCAGGATATAATGTTGGAGCACTTCTAGCAGGTCTCGGAATAGGTGGTCTTGCTTTGGCGATGGCAGCCAAGGATACAATTTCTAATATTTTTGGTAGTGTTACAATATTTTCTGATCAACCATTCAAGATAAATGACCGTATAAAAATTGATGGTTTTGATGGTACTGTCACAGAAATTGGAGTGAGAAGTACGAGGCTAAAAACCTTAGAAGGTCGAATTGTCACAATCCCAAATCATAAATTCACTGAATCATCTGTTGAGAATGTTAGCTGTGAACCATCACGTAAAGTAGTTCTTAATCTTGGCTTAACCTATGATACAACGACAGAAATGATGAAAAAAGCAATGGATATTCTTAAATCGATAAACTACAAAAATCCGAATACAAAAGAGATGGCATATATAACGTTTAACTCGTTCGGTGATTTTTCAATGAATATTAATTTTGTTTATTATATCCAAAGTGGTAAAAATATTTCTCAAACTAAAACTACAATTAATCTTGATATTTTAAATCAGTTTACAAAGAATAGACTTGAATTCGCTTTTCCTACACAAACTTTATATAATATTGAGTCAAAATTTGGCTAAAAT
>JBGMQW010000021.1:2343-3982 GCA_048060815.1 Thiohalomonadales bacterium
CTGAGTTTCGATGGGTAGAGTTTATACAATTATTTGAATCCAGCATGAATAATTTAATATTAATTGGAGCTGCATTATTTTTTTTAACTACATTTGAGATTAGAATAAAAAGGGGAAGGGCTTTAGTAGCACTGCATGAATTAAGAGAAGTAGCTCATGTAATCGATATGCAGCAATTAACAAAGGATCCAAGTAAAATTTTTATAAAGAACATGATGACACAATCATCGCCAAAGGAAAATTTAAATGAGTATGAATTGGCTAGGTATTTGAATTATTCAAGTGAAATGTTATCACTGATTGGCAAAATTGCTGCTTTATATTCAGCAAATCTAAGAGATAGTGTCGTAATTTCTGCTGTTAATGAAATTGAAAATTTAACAACTAGATTTTGCCGTAAGATATGGCAGAAACTGATTATACTCGATAGTAATAGAAGCAACTCTTAAAAAATTACAACGAAATAATATTTTATATTAAATAATGTTGGTAACTGTTGCTCTAATAAATTTAGATTAAATACCTGTATTTTCTAGATTTTTTGTAACCCCTCCCAAATATTTTCAAATTTAAGGCGTGTCAAACCATCAGTGTGTTTGTGTTGTTTGAATCATGTGGCTCAACTACTGCAATCTGAGTTAGGCTATAAGTCACCGGCTCAATTTGAAGAATTTTATTACGCACAATGTGCATAACGAAGGTGCCCATTTTTCGTGTGTGAAAGCATTGGATGCAATGCATAAAAAATTAATAAGCATAAGAGTTCTAAAAAACTATTAAATAGGGATATTAAATGATAAATAATTCTGGAATAAATCAAGTAGTGAAACAAGTTATTGGGGTAATTATAGTTAGTTATTTTTTATTATGTTCACTCGCTGCATCAGCAACCCCAATTGTTGACGATTACGTTAAAGTGACCCGAGTTGAAATTAATGACGTTCTCAATGTGCGAGAAAAACCTGACTGGAAATCAAAAAAAATCGCTGAAATATCTTTTGACGCAATATGTCTGAAAAATTTAGCATGTACCGATGGTTATGAGTTTAACACGGAACAGAAAAAATCAAATTCTAAAGATAGTGAAAAAAAATCTAAACTGCAACGCTGGTGTAAAATAGTATATGGTAATAAATCCGGTTGGGTATTGGCGCATTACTTAACCTCGGATGGGAAGTCTAAATACAGAAATAATAATTGTGGTATCAAACCTGGATTCACTAACCCTGATATTAAACACTGGAGTTATTCAGGCAAAGAATATCTCAATACAGTCAATGATATTATTCAAAAGGCGTCACTAAAAGGTAAAAGTTGGGTACAGAATCCTGAATATTATTTAGACGAGATAATTTCTTCTTTGTACAAATTGAATGGCGTAAATGAAGATGAATTATCCACGGAAGGTGATGGTCCACGGTTGTTTAATTATAGATTTGATAGTCTTGCTCAACCAGATTACCTGCTTATTAGCGATATGCAATATTATGTCGGTGGTGATGACTCAATTGGTGGCTCTGTTACTCATTATGTCTTTCAGAAAATTTCTTATAAATTTGGTACTCAAAAAGAAGAAATTGATATATGGAAAATGCTCGTAAGCAAAAATGCTTGGCGTTGTGGTCGTGGTGAAAACACA
>JBGMQW010000021.1:4082-5611 GCA_048060815.1 Thiohalomonadales bacterium
ACCATTCGGGAGAGACATTCAGAAGCCATTTCAGGAAGTAATGTTCGTGTTAATATATTCTCAATATTTCTTGCGCCAGTATCCACTTCCTGGCTTCTTGCAACTATGTGCAAAATAACATCATCGTGGTAACTGAATTCGGCATTATAATTTTCTTTAATTCTCTTTTTAATTTTATTCATATTCAATTTACAGATTTTCATTAGATCTTCATCCGACAAAGGGTAGTAGGGGATAATAGTTGTTCTACCTAGAAATGCTGGTTTGAAATAATTTAATAACTGTGGGCGAAAATTGTCAAGAAGGACCTCAGGATCGGGTAATGTATCGCTAGAGGCGCATATAGCTCTTATATGCTCTTCACCGGCATTAGATGTCATAATAATTACAGTATGACGAAAGTCAATGTCACGACCTTCACCATCTCTTATCGTACCTTTATCAAATAAGTTATAAAATATATCCTGCACACCGGGGTGTGCTTTTTCCATTTCATCTAATAATATTATACTATGAGGATTTCTTCTGACTGCTTCTGTTAATACCCCACCTTCACCATAGCCAACGTATCCCGGTGGAGAACCAAGTAACATCGATACTTTATGTTCTTCTTTGAATTCAGACATATTGATGGTGGTTATATTTTGTTCTCCACCATATAATTCATCTGCAAGAGCTAGTGCGGTTTCTGTTTTACCAACACCACTTGAGCCTACCATAAAAAATACGCCTACGGGTTTACCTGGATCAGTTAATCCTGCTCTGGAAGTACGAATACTTTGAGCAATAGCTTCTAATGCATGGTCTTGACCAATTATTCGTTTAGATAAATTATTTTTAAGTTCAATAATAGAATTTATTTCATCGGAGAGCATCTTGCCAACGGGTATACCTGTCCAGTTAGCAACAACTTCCGCTATAGCCTGTGCATTAACATTGACCTGAATCATAGGTTCTTCGTTTTGAATTTTGGTAAGCTCTGTCATCAAGTTTTTTAAATCGTTTTTGATTTTATCTTTTTCAGCGGTTGATAGTTGTTTGCTTTGGCTATTATCTGAGTCGTTTAAATTATTTTTAGCAAAATCGTCTTCAATTTTTTGTTGCAAGCTGTGAATTTTCGATACAAGTGATTTTTCTTTATCCCATTGTTCTTCCTGTGACACTAATTGTTCTTCAAGATTTTTAATTTTTTCTTTGATTGTTATGATGCGCTCTATATTATTACCCATTACTGCATTTTCACGTTCCAAGAGAGATAAATTTATTTTGAATTGATTTATTCTGCGACGGCTATATTCTACCAGGCTAGGTGTTGAACTTTGACTTAATGAAATTCGTGCACAGGCAGTGTCGAGCAAGCTGACCGATTTATCAGGTAATTGCCTTGACGTTATATAACGGCTCGATAACCGTACAGAATCTATAATTGCTTCATCAAGAATACGAACATTATGGTGTTTTTGTAGCATTACTGATATTGCTCGCATCATATTTATTGCTTTTTCTTCATTGGGTTCTTCAATTTTAAC
>JBGMQW010000021.1:5711-25035 GCA_048060815.1 Thiohalomonadales bacterium
TTTAAACGATTCTCAAACTCACCTTTAACGCTAGCACCTGCTTGAAGTAAACCAAGATCAAGGCTTAGAATATTTATATTTTTAAGTGGCGTAGGGACATCGCCATTAGCAATTCGTAATGCAAAACCCTCGAGGACAGCTGTTTTCCCTACACCCGCTTCTCCGGTCAATATTGGGTTATTTTGACGACGACGGATTAATATATCGATTATTTGTCTAATTTCATCATCACGGCCTATTATTTTATCAATTTTACCTTCTTTTGCAGACTGTGTTAGATTTACAGTGAATTTATCAAGTGATGGGGTTTTGCTGGGTACTCCAGAATTTGAAATATTAGATGTTGAAGTATCACCATAATTACTATTTTTTGATTCAGTAGTGCTACCAACTATTGACCTGATGACGTCACGGAGTGAATCGGGTGAGATTTTACTAAGTTGTCCGGTAGTCACATTTGATATGCGTTGTAGTGTATCGTCTAATAATAGGGCGCCTAAAAGATGGCCTGTAGTTGCTACTGGATGATCGTAGTCAATTGAAGCTAGCATCCAGGCACTTTTGGTTAAATCAACAATTGTTGGTGACAATGCAGGAGAACGTGTATTTCCTGACTTAATGTATTCAAGTTCTTTATTTAATTCCTGAGCAAAAATACCTGGGTTGATGTCAAATTTATCAAAGATAGCAATTAAATCACTATCCTTTATTTCTAATAATTTAAGAAACCAGTGTTCAATTTCAACATTATAATGAGTTCGAGATAAGCAAAATCCTGCTGCTCCTTCAAGAGCTTTTTGGCAAGGTATATTTAGTTTCCCTACTAATGATTTTAAATCTATTGTTAACATTTAAATTCCTTTTTATGATAATCGGTTAGCTGATACGATTATATCTACAGTTTCATTGAGTTTGAGTGAGTCGCCTGATTTTGGGAACCATGCATTCCAGCTCAGAATTGGAGGGTCGTTTTTGTTAAGAACAATTTTATTTGGTATATCAGAACGTTTGGCACGGATAATAAAGTCATAATTACATTCAATTCCGGCGTAAATTCTCACGAGTTCATTTAACGCCTTAAGTGTTTTAGTGCCAGGTGCAAAACGTTTAAGCTGTGATTTATTTAAGGGGCCTAAAATAATTCGAATCTTTCCTTGTGCAAATAATCCTTTTCTCCCAAGAATAGCAGAACGTCCCAGGCAAGCATTTTGGCCTTTGGGTTGGATTTGAGATGTTAACTTTGTTCTAACGTCATCAATCAACCATTGCCACTGTCCAATAAATTCAGAAATTTCAATGGGTATTGAAAAATGCCGTTGCAATATATGTTTTAAGCCACTCGATGTTTTTATGGTTTGAGTTAATAAACCACTATAAAATAAAAGTGATTCATCTTGAGTGTGTAGGCGGTTAGTAAGGTTTTTTGTTCCTAGACCTATTAAGGAAAGAAGAACTTTAGTATGCGAATCTTTTGCAGTTTCAGTATTTTTAGTTAACTTTTGTCTTTCATAATCTAATGCTAATTTATATTTTACTGAAGATTGGTAAAATAATGAGATGGTTCGATGATTAAATAAATCAAGAAATTCTAAAAGTGAATCATCTTTAAGTTTATGCCGTTGCAAAATCATTTCACTATAATGAAATGGTAACACTCCCATTGAACCAGTTAACCCCATAAAATTTACTTTCATTCGCCATTGGTTATTATTTCTATGGTTAACAGCTCTATTTAATGATGAAATCTCTGAAGGATGAAAATCAAGGTTTTGATTGTTGCGAAATCGAATAATCTCAGTGCTTGGAGGTGAGAACTTGGCAATAGTATTTATCTTACTTGTATTGCTTTTACTAATTAATTCATAAATACAAGATCGCTCCAATAGTCTAACTGATTGAAGAAACGAAAACTCATGGATATTCTCAGTTAAGAGTTGAATTATTGAAGAATTTTTTGACCGGCTCTGGGGGGGCATTTTTTTAAATAACCTTCTTTATCTTTGAGTTTAACTAAAACTCGGGTAAATGAATTAATTGAACAATAGAGACCAAAAAAATGTTCAAGTATGCTTGCAAACATGAATTTACTACTACCTGCTAATTGTAAGCTATCTAGTGTTATTTCGACTTCAATTCCTCGACATAAAGTCGCACGACCATCGATAGTGAGTGGTGCACTGATGGGGCGTGCATTTACACTAGAAATTGAAGCTATTAGTGTTCTAGTTACAGAAGATTCTTTAAAGTCATATAATCTTAATATTTCTTTTAAAGCATCTGTTGCATTATCACGACCTGTTATTGATAAGTGATTTAAATTTAAATGTGATAATAATCTCCAGCGAGCATGGTTTCGTAATGGTGGCCGAATAGTATTTGATGGTTTCGTAATGCAATGAATTCTAGAACATGGCGGAGCACTATCGACACATTGTAATTTTGGTTGTTCATTCGTGAAGGGTAACTTTCCTGGTTGATTTCTGTTACTGCATGTTGTGTCTAAAATTAAACTATGATCTTCAGCAATATTGGGGTTAAAATGTAAGTCAACAAGGCTTATAAATACGTCAGTACCATCGTCACGTTCAAAATTACCTAATTTAGCATCACGTCTTGAAGAGAACCAAAATGAGTGGTTTTCAGAATTTTGATGTTCATGTGTAAGGCCATATATTGGGTGGTATTCTTCACGTTCTCCTGATGAATTTATTGCCATTACTTTGTCAATAGAATAAACCTCGAATCCTAACGGACGTCGAACATCAGGTGTTATTTGATATTCATGCTGTGTGTGGTTGAGTTTTATTGGATCAGTTTTTTGCTTGAATAAATTTACCGCTGGCGTACATCCTAAAAGAAAACTTTCTTTTGATATATTGTGTTCTAATTCTATATTCGCTAACCCCAGGTAAATATAAATCTCTAATTTATCACTTGTGTTTTGAGTAATCTTATCAGCCAAACCAACAATATCAATGAACATAAATTTTTCAGGAAATATAAAATATTCAGTCAATAATCTATATCCTATGAATGATGAAGCAGGGTAGGGTAATAATCCATCATCTTCATTAAATCCAACCTGTTTAATTGAATCTCGTCCAAGACTTTGTGGTGAGGTATCACTATCCGATTTTGCAATGACAACATTCAAACAATTATTTAGTAACAATTCATATAATGGATTGATGTGTTGTGGTTGACCTTTTAAATAAAATCGTATTTTGTCAGGTTTGAGATTAGAAAAAGTTATTTCGTTTGAAAATGTTGAAAGTGATATTTTAAGTACACTTTGTGCTCCTTTAATATTTGATGACCCGGGAGTAACAAAAGGTCGACCTATTACAGTAGCTGATGTCACTTTAACAGGTAAAAGTTCCGTAGAGTATGTTGTAGAAAAATGGCAACGTTCACCTTGAAATGGTTCCGTCTCTATTAAAGTATCTTTAGGGATTTTATATGCAGATTCAAGCTGATCTTCATCTGCATCAAACTGAACAATTGACATTGAGGGGATTGGTCGTTGGTAATGAGGGAATAATACATTTAATAATGCGTCACTTAATTCAGGAAAATCATCATCGAGTTTATGTTGAATTCGTGCATTTAAATAAGCAAAACTTTCAATTAATCGGGATACATGGGGATCTTCAATTATATCGTTGTTAATTCCAAGTCTTCCTGCAATTTTGGGTTGTTCTTTAGCAAACTCAGCACCTAATTGTCGAATGAATGCTAATTCTTTTTCATAATAGGGCAGTAATTCATCAGCCATGAGTTACCTCCTTTACATTAATGGAACGTGTCACAGGTTCTAGAACAGAATCAAATATGATAACTTCAGGGTACGGATCGGCAAATAAAGTGGCATCTATTCTGAATCGAACTGTACGGTCAAGTTTATCTGAATTTTCCAAAAAAGATATTTTTAGGGACTTAAATCTTGGTTCATATTCTTTGAGAATCGATTCTAGTTCATTAATAAATTGCTGTTTTTTTTCTTGATCTAACATATTAATAGTTGCAAGATCAGGTAAACCATAGTTTAGTAATGAATGGTCTAGCTGTTTAAATTCATCAGCAGGAGCAATTATTCGATAACGGGTATTAAGCATATTTTCAAGATCGCGTCTAACACTATCCCGAATATTTTTTAATCGATGGTATTTGTTTCTATCATGATCTTGTTTCAGTTGAGGTTCATCATCCAATAATCTATCAAGAATTGATGCTCTTAGTTTTTTCTTTTTATCAATGCTAGCCATAATTTATCTTGTATGTAGTAATTCTGTTGCTAATTCTAATTCTGAAACCATATGATCGAGTTGGTAATGGGGTTGTAAGTGAATAACACTTAAGTATTGTCCAGGCTTACTGGGATGTTCTCTGACTTTAACCGATGCTTGCCTCAGGGGATAACGAGCTTGTTCCTCCCATTCTAAATCTTCTCGGCCAGTTGTATACTTGTGTAACCAGTCCTGGATAAATTCTTCTACTTCCTTTGCACTAATTAGAGAGCCGATTTTGTCTCTAATAATAACTTTTATGTAATGAGCAATTCTGGAGCCACACAAAATATGTTGCAGCATAACAGATAATTTAGCATTAACATTTGCCTCTTTACTGGCATGTAATACTGGCTTATGAATTGATTGATTATTATAAAATGCCGCAAATGGGGTGTCATAACATTGGCATAATGGAATAAAACCTAAATCACTAATTTCACGCTCTAAAGTATCGGTAATAATTACATCAGTAACCGGCTTAATGTTTGTTGAATCCGTTTTAAAACTATCGACAGGCAATGATGTTAATAATCCACCACCAATTTGATTTCGAACCATACCGCGTATATGCCCAAACCAACCAACACTATTAAATTCTCTTAATAATATTGAAGCGAAGCCATAACATGCATTCCCCCATAGATATTGCTCTTTTGTTTCGGTATGTTCATAAAAAAATACACCTTTGTAACTTCCTGGATTAGTTCGATAGGGAAGACGCATAAGAATTCGAGGTAACGTTAAGCCAACAAACCGGGTATCTACCTTATCTCTTAGGGTATGCCATTTAGCGTATTCTTTTTGAGTGAAAATTGACTGTAAATTCAGGGGGTGACCAAGACTCGAAAAATTATCCAAACCAAATAATTCGCTTGATGCACCAGCAATGAAAGGTGCAAACGCAGCTGCAGCAATTTCAGAAAGACCACTTAATGTTGATAAGTCATCGTGTGGGTGACGCTTTGATGTTCGGTGACTAATTTCGTAATCACCGATTAATGCGCCATAGGGTTCGCCACCTGCAGTTCCATATTCTTCACTGTAAATTTTTTTAAAAAGGTTACTTTGATCAAAGTCAAGGGCGCGACTAATGTCTTTAACTACTTCAGGCCAGCTAATATCCAGGAATTTTAATTTAATATTTTTAACATCACCGACTTGGTCAGCCAGAAAATATAAGCCCCGCCATGAGGATTCGAGTTTTTGGAATTTAGGGTGATGAATTATTATATTAAGTTGTTCATTAATTAAATTATCAATATTAGAAATAGCTGAATGAATTTCTAAAGTGATTGCTTCAGTAGAATTGATAGACTTGATTTCTGAGTGTTCAGTTAACCAAAAAATGAGCGCTTTAACGGTATTTTTTTCAGATAAAAATTCCTGGATGTTAGTTATATAAGGTTGTCGTTGATATAACGCATCTAATGAAACAGAATCAATAGGGATGTCTTCTGTTATAGTATTCGAATTTTGATTAAATGATGGCACTTACGGTATCCATACAATTAAAGACGGGGATAATAAACCCCCGTCAGTAATTTATCCTGCTTTAGGTATTTTAGCAACTAATCGTAAAGAAGCTGTTAGTTCTTCCATTTGTAGCCATGGACGCATATAAGCAATTGCACTATAAACACCAGGTTGACCAGGCACTTCACTAACAGAAACTTGAGCTTCTCTAAATGGAAATTGAGCTTTCATTTCAGCACTTGCTCCAGGACTACCGTTAACATAATTTCCAATCCAGTTATTTAACCATTCTTCAGCATCGGCAGCTTCCATGAATGATCCTACTTTATCACGTGCCATGACTTTAAGAAAATGGGCAATTCGAGATGTTGACATTATGTAAGGTAAGCGTGCGGATATTGCAGCATTTGCAGTAGCATCAGGGTCATCATAAGTTTTTGGCTTTTGAGTTGTCTGTGCACCAAAAAATACAGCGTAGTCAGTATTTTTATAATGACATAAAGGTAAAAATCCTAATTTACTGAGTTCGGCTTCGCGTCTGTCTGTAATACCAATTTCTGTAGGACATTTTTGATCCATGTCACCGTCATCGCTTATAAAGACATGTGAAGGTAAACCTTCCACTTTCCCTCCACCTTCTGCCCCACGGATACTGGTACACCAGCCATATTCAGCAAAAGCGTGTGTTAGAGTAGTTCCTAATGTATATGCTGCATTCATCCAGCAATATTCATTATGATCACTTTGCAGTTGAGTGCCGTCACTATTTGTTTCAGCTTCTTCGTAATCAAATTCTTCTACTGGTTTGGTTGCTTTGCCATAAGGTAGTCGAGCTAATACTCTTGGCATTGTAAGAGTGACGAATCTGGAATCTTCGCTATCTCTAAAACTACGCCACCGTATGAATTCAGCAGAGTCAAAGATTTTCTCGAGATCGCGAGGCTTAGATAACTCTGTAAAGCTATCAAACCCAAACATATTTGGGCTAGCAGCTGCAATGAATGGACAAAAACCAGCGGCAGCAATATTCGACATGTTTGTTAATAAATCAATATCGTCCGGGTGAGATGAAAATTCATAATCACCAATTATAGCTGCATAAGGTTCACCACCGGCAATACCAAATTCACTTTCATATATCTTCTTGAAAATTTTACTTTGATCAAACTCTACGGCTTTAGTTAAATCTTTACCCAATTCTTTTTTACTGATATCCATAACACGAATTTTTAATTGGGAACTTGTTTCAGAGTTCATAACAAGATGATTTAATCCACGCCATGAGCCTTCTAGCTTTTGAAATTTCTTATTTTGCATAATTGCAGCTAACTGACCTGAGAGAGCTTTATCAATTGCAGCAATAGCAGAGTTAATGGTTAAAGATAGATTCCTGTCCCATTTAACAGTACCTTTCATTGCTTCAGCGGTTAAATTTTTTAAAAGTTCTTCTGTTCTGTCTTTTGATGTCTGCTTTGTTGCGCCAATAGCTTGTTCAAGTAAGCTGACTTCAAGTACGTCTACATCTTGATCTTCTAATTGTTGATCCTTATTGGCCATTATTTGTCATCCTCATTTTTATTCGATCCATTAATCCCAAGTTCATCAGAAATAGAAGACAATGCTCCTGAATCATTTAAAATTGTTTCTAAAATCGTTTCCAATTCGTCTGAACGGTCTGCTTTAGTTAGTAAATCACGTAATTTATTACGTGTTTCCATTAGTTTCTTTAAAGGTTCAATTTTATTGACAATCTTGTGTGGTTCGAAATCGTCCATATTATTAAGAGTTAAACTAACATCAAAGTCTCCACCATCTTTCTCAAGCGTATTCTGAACTTTCATATTCAACTGCGGTGCAATATTTGACATTACGTCATTAAAATTATCGCGATCTATTTTGGAAAATTTTCTATCTTTAAGAGATTTTTTACTTTCAGTGTTATCTCCTGAATAATCACCCATAACGCCCATAACAAATGGAATTTCTCTTTCAACTACAGCTCCATTCGTTTCTACATCATAAGTAATATGTACCCGGGGTTTTCGTACTCTATTAAGTTTGCTGTGAATGCTTTCTGCCATGATGATTCCTTTTTTTATTAAATGTTATATGAATTAAATATATTAACTTTCATCGCTTATTTTTACACCAGTTAAAGATGAAAAATATTCTCTTGATGAATTATCAGGGATTAACTCTCCAATAAGTTCGTCTAAAGGCATATTTCCCCACTTGACGGCTTTAGCCAATACATAAGAGATTGGGGAGTGGGGTTCTGTTCTTAAAAAAAAGTCAGATATTTCGTGAAGCTGTTTAAATGCAGCATCACGTGTGTTTACTGTTGCGCTTGACTTTTGGGTATTACTTGATTCGTTAATATTAGTGTCTGTATCAGTTGCTATCTCAATAGCTTCAACAGGAAGTTTATCTTTTGCCAAATGATTTACGGCACCTAAGCATCGTTCAAGTACATTAATAATATTACTGGTTGGAGGAGCAATACTTGAACCGCATAACTCATCCAGGCGTTTACTTATTTCTTTATACTCTGAGATACAATTAACAATATTGTCTCGTAGATTCAAATAGAAACCTTCACTTGTTTGACTAACAGCTTTTTTAATATCGTCAATATTAAAATTTAATTTACTGCTTTTTTCTTCGCGAACTTTAATGTCAGTAATTTTTTGTGTGTCAAGTGCTTGTTTATATCTGAAGAAACTAAACGGACCAGTAGCATGGTTTCCCTCGGTTAAAGGTATATTTCGAATTGGTGAAATTAATACACCTTCAGAACCTTCTCCATTAAGCCCTGCGAGTGCAGCTACTCTTGTTAACATACCATCTTCATCCGGTAGTGGGTATATTTTATCCCAATAAGTTTCTATTAATTTGTTGGTTAATTTGAAACTAAACAGAAGACCATCAAAGCCTTGAGTTCGGGTCATAGCCTCGATAAACCAGGAAGATACTTCTATATCTTTACAATGGATACTCAATATTTCCGGAGCTATTGAAACAACTGTTTTCCAATGTTCTTTAGGATTAGGCGGTGAATTTGAACTGTCGCCACCTTCTCTTGGAAACATATAGTATCGTTCAGCTGCTCGGGCAGCTCGTCTTGCTTGCTTTATTTTTCTGTAGACCGATGTAGGAGATGGATCGTCACGTACATTATTTCCGACAGGGTTTTCTTCTGATATGGGTTTTAGTAATTCATCGAGATTAAACTTATCGGGTAAAGCCATGAATATACATTCCTTTGCACTTTAAATAAATTATAATAATATATTCAAATCCTATAACTTATAAAATTTTAATTCAACTTAATATGATATATAATTTTTGTTAAGTATGGTTTGTTAAAATTTTATTAATATTTAATCTATAAACAAATATTATTTAATTAAATTCTGGCAACATGAAGCACATATATGTTATTTATAATGCTTTAGTGAGTTATTAAAATTAATAACAATAGTTCCGTTCAAATAATTAATATAACCAGGGATTCGTTAAGTGTCACTATCAATTAGTATTGTAGAGTTTCCAGAAGGTTGTAAAATTACAGAAACATCTATGAAATTTAATGAGCAGGGTGGAACAATTGGCCGTGCTTCAGATAATTATTGGACGCTAGTTGATCCGGATCGTTTCCTGTCTTCACATCACAGTAGTATTAGTTATCAATCAGGGAGTTATTTTCTAATAGATACTAGTACTAATGGTACTTTTTTAAATGGGTCAGGTGAGCCGATAGGTAAAGGAAATAAAGTAAAGTTACAAGATGGTGATAAGTTTGAATTGAGCGATTATAAATTTATGGTGAATTTGTCTGGGGCAAATAATTTTGGTGATTCACCGTTTGATAATACAGCTACACCATTCGATATTGCATCTTCAGAATCAAATACTGATCCGTTCAGTCAACCATTCACCGTTAATAACGATATCAACATAGAACCCATGCTGAATTCTTTATCACAAGAAACTGATCCCTTAGCCGTTTTGAATAATCGAAGTAATCCATTCGGAAATTCTTCAGAAATGAGTGATTCTGATTATTTTACCACCAATGAAACTCATTCAGATCAAGCCAATATAATTAATCAAGCAATTACTTGGCCAGAATCAAAATCCACTACCGGAGGCATGATCCCAGAAGACTGGAATTTTGATAGTGACAAAAATGAGGTTAGTACAGTCATAAGTACTAATAATGAACAACAACAACAATCAGATCATATTGAAAGTAGAGCTGTAGAAGTAAACAACGAAATAATCGAAAAATTAAAACTGGATAATAAGGAATTACAGTTAGAGTTAAATAAAGCTAAACAACAATTAATTGTAATGCATAAAAAATATAAAAACACCAGTTCATCGTCTGTTGATATATCAGTGATTGCAGCAATGGGTATGAAAGGCTATGATTTTGATGATGATAAAATACTCGAAATAAATAAAAAGGCAGGCGAGATAGTTCGTGAAACAGTTTATCGAATGATGCAAGTAATTAGTTCTAGAAATGATATTAAAAATGAATTTCGTTTGAATGTAACAACAATAAAACCAGTTGAAAACAATCCATTGAAATTTTCTGTAAATGTAGATGATGCATTGGAAAATATGTTTGTTCAGGATGGAAATGCGTACAAGAAACCAGTCGAGGCGATCGAAGATGCCTTTCAAGGGATTGCAGAACATCAAGTAGCAGTTCTTGCTGGAATTCGTGCTGCATTTACAGGGCTGATAACACGATTTGATCCTGCCAAACTTGAAGAACGATTTGACCGCTATAATGGTGGTGGTTTGGATCTTATATCAATGTTAAGAAAATCCAGAAATTGGGAGCAGTTTTCTATTTATTATAATGAACTAGCTGATGATTTGGATAATTCTTTTCAAAAGCTCTTCGGTGAAAATTTTGTTCAAGCGTATGAAGAACAACTACAAAAACTTGTTCAAACTCGTGATTTAAAAAAAAGAAGTAAATAAGGATATTCAATATGTTTAAATTATTTAAAGTTATATTTTTATCTGGTTTTTTAATGCTCATGGTATCATGCTCATCGATGAATGGATGGGTCGGCAATAAGTTGGGTCTGGATACTGATTTAACTTTGTATCTCGATGTGAAACCCTATATAAATCCAGATGACAAAAAAAATCCTTCTCCGTTATTCATTAGAATGTATGAGCTAAAAGGCTCAAAGAAGTTTGATAGAGCTGATTTTATAGATCTTTATGAACGCGATAAAGAAGTACTCGGCACGGATTTTATTGCGAAACAAGAATTAAAAAGACTAATACCTGGCGAGAGTAGAAAAGAATATTTCGTGTTAAATAAAGAGACTAAGTATATAGCTTTATTTGGTGAATTTTCAAAATACAAAGGTTCAGCCTATAAAGTTGTTACACCAATTGTATCAAATAACGTTTTTGCAAGTTATGTTTCTGTGCAAGTTAATGGCAATAATCTGGAAATTGTTGACATACAGTCCTCTAATAAATAAATACTGTTAAAATTTAGAATAAAAATACAGGGAGAGTATAATAAATGTCTTTACAAAGTAAAACGTTGTGGTACGAAGGAATGTTTCTGAGTCCGCAACATTTCCAACAACAAGAACGTTACTTTGAACGATTCGTTGACAGCAAGTGTTCTGCATTTGGTGTATATGGTTGGGGGCTTCAAGAATTTGAGCTCGATAAAGAATTATTAAAGCTTGGTAAAATAGTCATTATACATGCTAAGGGAGTCTTTCCTGATGGGACACCATTTAACTTCCCGGATATTGATGAACCACCTCCAGTATTCGTCGTGCCTGAAAATACCCATAATTCAATTGTATATCTTGGAGTGCCTGTTAAACGATCGGGAGCAATGGATGTTGTTTCAGATTTAACTAGTCAGGGTCTGGCACGATACTATTCTCATGATCAAGAAATTAGAGATGTCACTACAGATAGTGGCGAAAATTTATCATTGGAAGTAGGTAAATTACGCATACGGGTATTATTAGAATCAGACGACCGAAGCGGTTATGCCTGTTTTGGAATTTTACAAGTATCAGAATCTCGAGAAGATAAAAATATCATTTTAGATGAGCAATACATTGCAACAAGTTTAGATTGTAACATTGCACCACAACTAGTTGGATTCTTATCAGAAATAGTTGGTTTACTACATCATCGAGCAGAAGCCATTGCAGGAAGACTGGCCGATGCAAACCGCGGTGGTACTGCTGAAGTTGCAGATTACATGATGCTGCAATTTATTAACAGAATTGAACCTATGTGTTTGCACATGTCACAAATGAATGGCTTACATCCAATCGACTTGTATACACAAATAATACAAATGGCGGGAGAATTATCGACATTTGTTACGAAAGAAAAACGTCCTCCATCTTTTCCACCTTATCTACATGACGAATTACAAGACAGTTTTGTTCCTATTATGGATTCAATACGTGGTGGCCTGAGTACAGTATACGAACAAACTGCAATCTCACTCAATCTTGAAGATAAAAGTTATGGTATCAAAGTTGCTCAGATAACCGATCGCTCACTAATTGGTTCCTCAATGTTTGTATTAGCAGCTAGAGCCGATGTAAAGCAAAGTATTTTACGTTCCGGATTACCCGCTCAATTGAAAATCGCATCTGTTGAAAGAATACGCCAATTAGTAAATGCTGGAATGTCAGGTATTGGAATGAAACCCTTACCAGTTGCACCACGCCAAATTCCTTTTCGTTCAGGATATACCTATTTTGAACTCGATCGTCAAAGTGGATTTTGGAAAGAACTGCAAAATTCGGGTGGAATTGCGATGCATGTTGGTGGTGATTTTCCTGGTCTTGAGCTCGAGTTTTGGGCTATTCGGCAATAATTATATAAAGGAGGTTCTGTATGGCTTCAGATGACTTTAATTCAAATTCTGATAAAACGGTTTTTCGTCAACCAACAGGTGGATCTGATCATACTGTTTTAAAACCGATGCCTGGCGGTAGACGTCACAATTCAAGTTCAGCTCGGCCTATACCCAGAGCTCAAACTCAACAATCACAATCATATGATTTTGGTTCTTATGCCATTAATAGTGACAATTCTAAAGGACTAAACCCACTAGTAAAATCTGCATCGGTATTAATTGCTGTGTTTGTAAAAACACGAAATGCAGTAAGCCATCCGGATGTAGCAGGGTTACATCAACAGCTTACCAGTGAAATTAAATCATTTGAGGCTCATGCAAAAGAACAGGGATTGCGATCAGAAATCGTATTATCAGCACGATATATATTATGCACTATTTTAGATGAAGCCGTTTTGAATACCCCTTGGGGAAGCCGTAGTTCCTGGCACCAAAGATCGTTATTGAGTGCATTTCATAACGAAACGTCTGGTGGAGAAAAATTTTATCTGATTTTAGATAAACTAAGAGAATCACCTTCAAATAATCTCGATATTTTGGAACTTATCTATATTTGTTTAAGTGTGGGTTTTGAAGGAAAGTATGGTCTGGCGAATAGAGGTAAAGAAAAAATCGACCAAAAACGAGATGAGTTATACAGTATTATTCGTAAATATCGAGGGGATCATGAGCGTGAACTATCACCAAATTGGCAAGGTCTAGGTAAAACACGGAATACATTAACAACTTATGTCCCATTATGGGTAGTGGCCAGTTTTGTTGGTGTCGTACTTTTTGTTAGTTATTCCGGATTTAGGTATTGGCTCTATAGCTCAAGTGTTCCAGTTGTAGCGAAGCTTGAAGCAATATCAAATAATAATTCAGCTTCTAAACGAATTCGTTTTGGCAACTAAAAAAATAATAAAATTATGGATAAATTAAGTTCTATTTTCAAAAACCGGATAGTCGTCGCTATACTTGGATTGATTGCATTATCTTTATTAATATGGTTTTTAGGCCCCGGTATAAAGTTTGGCAGCAATAATTTTGCACCACTCGGTGGCGAAGTAACACGATTAGTATTTATTATTATTTTAATTATAGCCTGGGGTTTAAATAACCTTCGGATAGTGAGTAGAGATAAAAAAAATAATGATGAATTCGTTACTGATTTACAAGCGAATCAAAACAATAATGATTTTACAGATGAGCAGTCAGTCGATGAAATAGAACTCATTTCAGATCGTTTTAAAGATGCACTCGAGACACTGAAAAAATTAAAATTCAAAGGTAATGGTAACAAGAAAGCACTCTATGAATTACCCTGGTATATAATTATTGGTCCACCCGGGTCAGGAAAAACAACAGCGTTAGTAAAATCAAGTCTGGACTTCCCACTTGCAGAACAATTTGGTAAAGCCGCTTTACAAGGTGTCGGTGGAACGCGGAATTGTGACTGGTGGTTTACAAATGAAGCAGTACTTATTGATACAGCAGGTAGATATACTACCCAAGACAGTCATCGTGTTGTTGATAGTTCGGCATGGGAAGGTTTTTTAAGTTTATTAAAGAAGAATAGACGACGGCGCCCAATTAATGGTGCGGTTATAGCGATTAGTATACATGATTTAATTTTTCAGTCTGAAGATGAACGTATTGCACATGCCAAGATTATACGAACACGAATAGATGAGTTAATGGACAAGTTAGAAATACGCTTCCCTATTTATTTGATGTTCACTAAGTCCGATCTCATATCGGGGTTTACAGAATATTTTTCTGATCTGGGCAGGAATGAACGTGAACAGGTATGGGGAGTAACACTACCTAATGCTCCTAAGGCATCAGATAGTCCTGATTTTAACTATTTAAGCGATGGACTGGTGAAGTTAACAGAAAGACTGTATGACCGAACAATTGGTCGAATTCATCAAGAAACAGATACAAAACGTCGTGCCGCCATTCAGGGTTTTCCACAACAAATGGAAAATATGAAATTTATTATTGAAAGTTTTGTCAAACAGACTTTCATTAAAAACAGATATCATTTTCAACCCTACCTACGAGGCATCTATTTTACAAGTGGAACGCAAGATGGCACCCCCATTGACAGAATTATGGCATCAGTATCATCTAATTTTGGTTTTGAATCGGAAGCAACACGATCATCATCTCAACAGGGAAAAAGTTATTTTCTTGGTCGATTATTTAAGGATTTAATTTTTCAGGAATCCGAACTGGTTGGCTCAAATAAAAGTTATGAAACAGCCTTCCGTTGGATGAAGCACGCGAGTTACGCAAGTGTAGTAGGTGTTGGCTTAATCTTTTTAATTGTCTGGTTAGGGAGTTTAACGCGGCATGAAATGTATATGTCAGAAGTGAAATCCTATGTTGCTGATTTTAATGCTGAAAACAAACGTTTAACATCCTGGGATAATGACATAAGAGGTGTATTACCAACATTAAATGTATTAGGTAAAGCGAGTATCGTTTATGACCAGGAAAACCATCCCTGGCTATCCACTATGGGCTTATATGATAATAAAGTTGATGCAGCAGCAGACTATGCATATGCTGAACAGCTACAAATATTGTTACTCCCACGGTTGATTAAAGAATTAGAATTGTATCTTCGGCAAGGGCATCAAGGTGGTGATCTTTATAATACATTTCGAACATATGTAATGTTTAACAAAGTTTCTCACCTTGATGAAAGTCAAATTCTTGATTGGTTTAATACCAACTGGGCAAAAAAATTCAAGGGCGAGGCTACTGCACGTAAAGAATTAGAACAGCATTTAAAAAATTTATTGTCACTAAAAATTAATCCGGTAAAACTAAATAATAATCTTGTTGCGCAAACTCGCTCAGTTCTTTTGAGAGTTCCGGTAGCTCAACGTATTTATAGTCGTATTCGTACAAATATAGATTTAAATCAAGATGTCGATTTGTTAAATAAATTCGGAGTAAGTGTTCGTACAACCTATAAATTGGATGATGATGTAACACAATCATTACATCTACCATTATTGTTCACACTCGAAGGTTACAAAAGCATTGATTTTTCTGTGAATTCACCGTTGTTAGCTAATATAATAAATGATCAATGGGTTTTATCAGATGATAATACTGCTCGAGTAGACTTTATTAAGGCAGATTTATCAGACATAAGTAAAAAGGTAAAAAGCTACTATTTAGCAGATTATTCACGTTCATGGGATAAAGTTTTTGCTGCGCTCAATATAACTGAATTTTCAGATTTGAAACACGCAAGTTTAGTATTAACAAACTTTACTGATCCGGTAACATCACCATTATTAGCAATATTAAATGTTTCCAAAGAGCAAACACAGTTAACACCATCAATGTTAACAAATTTTATTGATGATAAAGTAGGAAGCAATAAAGCCAAGTCAATGGTAGATAAATTTGTTGGAAATAAAGTTGATAGAAATTTTAAAGACATTAATGCAATGTTACGCGACACACCAAAGCAACCCGCTTCAATAAATGATGTGATTAGAAAAATTCAAGCTGTAAGAGATTTTGTTAACGAGATGAATTTAACACCCGATCCAGCAAAACAAGCATTTGAAGTGACTAAAGCCCGATATCAGAATGCATCGGGTAATGCCATTACTGCATTACGAATGTACGCAAAAAATAGTCCAGAACCAATAAATCGCTGGCTAACCACTATGGCAGATGAAACCTGGAAAGTAGTACTAAAATCTGCTCATCAACATATTAATGCACAATGGAAAATGCGAGTACACAAACCTTATTTAAACAGTTTAGCTGGACGATACCCACTAAATAGGCGTTCAAAAAATGAATTAGCTATGTATGATTTCAGTGCTTTTTTTAAACCCGGTGGAAAAATGGATAATTTTTTTGTTGGTTATATTAAGCCTTTCATTGACCTCAATGATGGTTGGGCCAATAAAGATGTTGATAATCAAAATTTACAATTATCGAATCAAACAATCAATGAAGTGAGAAAAGCCCTTAGAATTAAAAATATTTTTTACAGAAGTAATCCTGCCGTCCCCAGTATAACATTTCAATTAAAGCCACATAAAATGGGTAAAGGAGATGTTCGATTTACACTAGAAATTGGTGATAACCGAATTGTTTATAATCATGGCCCCAAATTCTGGAAAACTGTAACCTGGACGGGTAGCGATGAGAATTCAAGAGCCAGATTAATTTTTGAAGATCTTGATGAAGTCCCACACTCAAAAGTTTATGAAGGAAATTGGGCCTGGTTCCGTTTGCAAGATCAATCTAAATTGACTAAAACCAGTCAATCAAATGTGTATTTTGTAACATACGCAGTGCCACAAAATTCACGTAATTCAAATTACAGAAAAGCAAGAATGGATCATAATATAACATACCAAATTAAAGCAAAAAGTGTAAATAATCCTTTTTATAGTAACTTACTAGGGTCCTTTAGGTGTTCGGAGTCAATATAAATGGAAGCAGTTGTCGTGACAGGATTGTATGGTAAGTTACCTGCGCATGGAGATTTTGTATATCGCAATCTACCATCAGAGTTTATTTCAGTATGGGATGAGTGGTTACAACATTATATTGCCAGTTCTAAAGATCAATTAGGTGATGAATGGCTAGATATATATTTAACCAGTCCTATTTGGCGTTTTGTATTTTCAGAAGGAGTAGTTGATGAATCTTCATGGGGTGGTATTGTTGTCCCCAGTGTCGATAGAATAGGACGCTACTTTCCAATATCCATTGTCACAAAATTACCATCAAAATTAAACCCGTTGGAATTTTTACTATCTCAAAATAACTGGTTTACACAAATTGAAGAAGATACGCTCGAGGCACTCAGTGGAGATTTGACAGCTGATGACTTACTGGGAAAAATTACGAGTATTGACCTAACGTTTAATACTGCATACAGTCGATCAGAATCAATCAAAGACAATAAACCAGTCATAATTAATATGAACTTCGAAGAACCTACGCCAACATCTGCATCGACCTGTATATTGGATTCTGTATTGTTAAAATCTGTTTCAAGCTACAGCGCCTGGACAACCACAGGTTCGGAATACGTTGAGCCGAGTTTATTTTTTTCACAGGGCTTACCTCCAATTAGCGGAATTCCTGCAATGTTGAATGGCCAATGGGCACAAGCAGATTGGCAGCAACCTTATCAATTAAATACTGAAATTGTAAATTAATAAAAATGAATGATATTACAGTAAGACGACCAATAAAATGGCTTTCATGCGGTGAAACGAATGTAGGCACAGTACGAAAAATTAATGAAGATTCTATTCTAAGCAAACCAGAAGAACGCCTCTGGGTAGTTGCAGATGGTATGGGTGGTTATGAAGCAGGTGATATCGCGAGTAGCATGACAGTTAATTCAATAGACGCAACGCAATATAATGAATCACTGGAAGATACAGTACTATCGATTGAAAATAATTTACTCGCTGTAAACCAAAAAATTCTCGATTATTCATATGAAATGTGTAATCAAAATACAATAGGCACAACAGTAGTCAGCCTGGTTATACGAGATAGAGTAGGGGCGTGTATTTGGGCGGGTGATTCTCGTTTATACCGCTACCGAAATGGTCAGTTACAGCAAGTGTCACGCGATCACAGCCACGTAGAAGAATTAATCGAGCAAGGTTTGCTCAGTAAAGAAGAAGCAGAAAATCATCCTGACTCAAATGTAATTACACGTGCAATTGGAGCAAATGAATATATAGAAATTGATGTCATTAAATTTGATACTCAAGTTGGAGATACATTCCTATTGTGCAGTGATGGCTTATATAATGCAGTTTCGCTTGATGATATTGTCACTTGTTTAAATGGTGATAATATTGAAAAGATAGTGCAACAATTATTATCAATAGCGCTTGATAATAAAGCATCTGATAATGTATCAATTATAGTTGCGCGAGGCGAATCTGAGAAATTAGCAAGAAACAGAGTTAGTGCATTGTAGTTTTGATTATGCTATTTTGCTAAATATGTCGATACACATTTAAATGTTTCTGTGATAATTTTATTCTCAAAAGTTTCAGAATAAATAATAATAATTGTATTTTTTTGTTTATATATTTTGTATTTTGTGAGAATTTTTGTTTCGTTGAAATATCCCTGTTTTTTAGTATTAACAAAATTGAATGTGTCATTAGATTCTTTTGCTGTTTTGTAATCGAGAACAACAATGCTTAAATGCCATAATTTATTTTTCTCTGGTATTGATGCTAATAAATCACTAGTTTTATTCTTGCTGGCTTTATTAAATACATCTGTTTGAAATACATTATTTAAAAATTTAATTTTATCATGTTCTTTAGATATTAATTTGGTAAATTTAAACTCATCATGGCTATATTTAACTGTGTTCTCAAATATATCTTCAACATCTTTAATTATATTATGGGGTAGTATATTAATGCAGCTACTATTTACAGTGGTTGCAATAAATAAACAGCTTATATAGAAAAGCATTCTTATTATTGATTTTAATATTTTCATGATTGACCTATTTATAAATGACTTAAACAAATTAAATTAGGAGAAAAGGACTATAACTGCCATAAACTGGAAATACTTTAAAAATATTTTATAATATAATTATTAACTATTA
>JBGMQW010000022.1:0-19002 GCA_048060815.1 Thiohalomonadales bacterium
ATATACCACGAGTAATAGCAATCATGTCGGCACCAGCATCAATTAATTGCTGTGCGTTGTCAGAAGTTATGCCGCCAATTGCCGCAATTGGGATTGAAATTTCATCTCTGGCTTTCTTTAATAAATCTAATTCAGCATGTGGTGCATCCGGTTTACTTTGAGATGGAAAAAAAGCACCAAAGGCAACATAAGTTGCGCCTGCGGAAACTGCGACATGGGCATTTTCAATTTGATTATTGCAAGTAACACCAATGATATAGCTGGAACCGAGAAAATCACGTGCAATTTTACATGGGATGTCATGTTGACCAAGGTGAACGCCATCAGCACCAATTGCCCTGGCTAAGGCAAGATCATCGTTGATTATAAACGGTACATTGTGTTTTCGGCATAATTGTAATATGCCACTAGCTTCTTTTTCTCGATCATAGGTATGGCTGGTTTTATTTCGATATTGAATTATGGTTGCACCACCGTCAATTGTACTCTGTGCCAGATCTAATATTTCACCTTTTTCGATGTTCTCAATATCGAGAATGGCATACACTCCTTCAAGGGCTGGGTGTATCATGACTTGCTACTCCTCATTTCTATTTTATTTATTAACCTGAGTTGTGTTTACAGAAAATTATTATTGATAAATATCCTGAATATTTTATCATACCGGTATGATTTTAACCGGAATCAAAAATTTGCATAGTGCAACTTAATTTATGTAGTCTTCTTCATTTTATCGAGCGAATAAAACCGATTAGGTATTAACTGCCCGTGACCAATTTTTTTAGCATTTAGCAATGTATTATAGGTGTATTGTTGGGCATTATACACGGCTGATTCAATGTCTAGTCCCATAGCCACAAAAGTAGCGATACTGGAGCTTAAGGTACAACCTGAACCATGGAATTCTGCAGGTAATCTTGGCCACTTTTTACTAATAATCTGATTCTCCATATATAAGGTATTACACACATCATTTGACTCTTCATGGCCACCGGTAATAAGCACCGATTGACAGCCAAGACTGAGTAAATATTCAGCACATTTATTAAGATTTATTGTTCCCGATACTAAAGCACGAGCTTCCATCGAGTTTGGAGTGATGATGCTCGCTTTTGGAATTAGTTTAGTTAATAAACAATTAAAGGCCGTATCATTTGTAAGGTTACCGCCACCACCAGCAGTCAAGACAGGATCTATTACCATAGGAATATTCGGATAATCTGTAATAATGTCAGCAATTACATTAATTATTTCTTCGTCAGCAATCATACCAAGCTTAATGCACTGAATTGGAATGTCATTTAAAATACACAGTGCTTGCTGCTTAATAAATTTACTATCAACGTTACTGTAACTTTGAACTGTGTTTGTATCTTGAACAGTGAGTGCGGTTATAATAGAGCAAGGTTTTGCTCCTAAACTTGTTATTGTTTCGATGTCGGCTTGAATCCCGGCACCACCAGTTGGATCAAGTCCAGAAAATACTAATACATTAGCGTGTGTGTTTTTGAGCATAGCTAAAATTTATTTCATTGATTAAATAATTAAATCAGGCTAATTATATCATTTGCGAAAACACCCGTGTTATATTACCTGAGTGTAAAGCTGTAGTTTAAAGGAGTTTAAATTGAAATCGTATTTATGTGTTGTTTGTGGTTACGTTTATGATGAAGAAAAAGGTGCCCCTGATGAAGGTCTTGCTCCTGGTACCAGGTGGGAAGACGTTCCAGATACCTGGGTGTGCCCTGAATGTGGTGTCATGAAAGATGATTTTGAAATGGTTCAAGTCTAAAATTTCTGTTTTTAATCCCCGTTTAAATTTTAATATCATTCTTTTACAAGAATGCGAAGTATTTCCAACTTCCATTTTTAATAATCTGAATATAAGCTGAAGATAGCTTAAAACTGGATTATTATAAATCCGGGATTCAGCCTGTATTCATGCGTAATGGACTTTAATGACCGTAAGTTAAAAATAAACTTACAGGTAATGGTTCATGAATTATATCAATATAGTGTTACAAGGAAATCGAAAAAGCTCATTAATAAGATTTTTATCTTTTGTTATTTTAATTCTGGTGATGAGTTTTATTCATAGTAAGGAATTATATGCTGCCAAACGAACAAGTTATTCTATTGATAGAAATACAAATAGCCAATCGAAATTCGATATTAAATCAGTACCCGATCAGAATATTATAAAAATGCCTGCACTGGAGATAACCGGTGCACAACAATTATTACCGAAATTAGATTTGAATAATCGAACTAATATTGGTGATCTGAATTTATCTAATCAATTTACTTCGAATGTTTTAACTCCTTCATTTGTAATTTTTGATGCAAGTGTTGAATTTTTACATGATGACGATGGAGATGGTTATTTTAGTTCATTCAGAGTTATTTTTGATGCCGATGTAGATGTAGATTCCGTAATTGTTTATGCCAGAATGTTTATAAGTTATGAAGGTGGTCCCTGGAATTATTTTTATACCACAAAGACATTTGAAATATTTGGTTATGATAAATTTGATGCTCATACAGTCGATACAGTATTTCAAACAGGTTATCCACCAGGTAGTTATGATGTTCGAATTGATCTCTATGAAGCAGGATGGACCGGAAGGGTGGCGGTTTATGGTCCCTATGAAGATTATGATTTAAATTATTTGTTATTAGAAGATAAAGAGCATGAGTTTTATATTCCTTCCTCTGATCCACCAGTTAATGTTATTACTTCAGGAGCAGGATGTAACTTAAATACAAACGCAATATTTGATCCAGCGTTTCCTGTAATGTTTTTAATGAGTCTAATTTATTTCTTCAGAAGAAATTATTGCAGAGACATGGGAATAAAAAAATACATAATTAGAATTCAGAATAGGTGAAAAACTGATTTGAGTCTGGATTTAAATAATTGATTAAGGAATTACCTTACTATATTTCCAGTTTTTAATTTTTCAGCTAAATATTCATGTTCGGTCTACTATAATAATTATCAGTATTAAAAATTGGAAAATTATAGTGACAGTATTAATTAATGAAATTCTACAAGATGTAAGTAAGTTAACCAGTTTACCTGAAGTATCGATTAAGGTGAATCAAATGGTTGATGATCCTGATTGTAGTGTTAATGAGATCGGTAAGGTAATTAGTCAGGATCCAGCCTTATCTGCCCAACTACTGCGTATTGCCAATAGCCCATTTTATGGTTTTGGTTCTACCATTGATTCGATCTCAAGAGCAGTGACGATATTAGGGACACAGCAAATACGTGATCTGGTATTTTCAACAACGGCAACCAAAGCATTTGAGGGTATCCCTAATGAAATTATTTCTGTTGATGATTTCTGGCACCATAGCTTATATTGTGGTTTGCTCGCACGAGAACTCGCAAAACAAAATCATAAAGCCCAGGGCGAAATGTTATTTACTGCAGGTTTATTACATGATATCGGTCATTTAGTCATGTTTAATCGTATTCCAGAATTAGCCCATAAAGCAATTATCCATACTATTGAACCTGATGTGGATCTTGAGTTATTTCAGTCTGAACGTGAAATTATAGGATTTGATCATGCGCAGGTAGGTGGACGGTTAGCAGAGATATGGCAACTACCTAAAAATTTGGTTGAGTGTGTGATGTATCATCATGAACCTGAACGTGCTGAAGATTTCCCGGATGAAGTATTATTAATTTACATCGCAAATAAAATAGCCAGTCAGGCCTATGAGTCTGATGAAAATGACCTGGATGAAGTATTAGCTATAATCCCAGCTGATAAATTAGAAAAGTGCACATTAACTAACAAGAGTGTATTGATGGCAATAAAAGAAGCACATTCACAGATTATTGGTGTTGAATCTTTGTTATTTTCTAAGTAAATGCTAATTTGTGTTTATATTAATTATAGAATGGGAATGATTAAAATTTAAAAATCGATGAGCCATAATATAGTATTCACTTATTTACAGTTATTACTTGTAAGATTAATGGCCTTATACCGAGAATTATTTTCAGTAATATTCTCGGAATAGTTTACATCCAGGGTTTAACAATTACCATGATAATAATAACAAATAAAATTAACACTGGAAATTCATTATACCAACGATAATATACATGACTGTGTTTGTTTTCATCACGTTTAAATGCAAAAAGCAGCATGCCACAGTGTATGTGATATACCACTAATATAGCTACTAATGTGAGCTTTATATGTAACCAGACGGAACTACTATATTGTATCCATGCATGGTCAATTAATATCCATATTCCAAATGAAATAGTTAAAATTGCTCCGGGGGTCATGATACCAAAAAATAATTTTCGTTCCATTATTTTAAATCGGTCTTTACTAATACTATCGTCACTCATTGCGTGGTAAACAAAAAGGCGGGGCAAATAAAATAATCCTGCAAACCATGTCACCATAAAAATGACGTGCAAGGCTTCAACAAATTTCATTAATTGACTCCACTCCATAAAATTACTCCTTGATTTCTATTTCTGTAAATGACTTTTTAAATGTTTGATGATTTATTTACTGGTAACTTATTTCGACGGCACACAATAGTGTGTAATTCTATATCTGGAATATTATAAGTCATTATTATGAAACAAATAGAGAATGAGTTCATTGTTTTAAATAAATAATCTGCTAATTAAAGTTCAAATTAATTTAAGAAAAACTTGACTATTTTTAAAGCAACCGTTATGTTCTAGCTCGTTACGATTTTATAATTACAATAACAAAGCATTAAAAATTTATAGCGACTTAGGTCGCTTTTATTTTGTCTTTATATCCGGTAATTGAGTTACGAATACCGGTAGTTATTTCAAACAGTAATTAAACTACAAAATTTCGTATATATTAAAATTCAAAAAAAGATATTCACTATTTCATGAATTCGTGAAATACTAATACTGTAGACTATACTCTGTAAATATAAGAATAAAATGGATTTAAAAATAAAGAAGAAATTTTATGATTAAAGTTGGAATTGTTGGTGCAACAGGTTATACCGGTGTAGAACTCTTACGTTTGTTAATTAAGCACCCAAAAGTAAAAATTGAACTGATCACTTCAAGAGCAGAAGAGGGGAAAGTTGTAGCTGACTTATTTCCCAATTTACGTGGCTATATTGATCTCAATTTTACTTCACCAGATCTAACTCGTCTAAAAGAATGCGACCTGGTTTTTTTTGCAACGCCTAATGGCACTGCAATGAAAATGGTACCTGAGCTTCTTGATGCTGGTGTTCGGATTATTGATTTAGCTGCTGATTTCCGTTTGAAAGATCCAGTTGAATGGCAAAAATGGTACGGCTTGGAACATAGTTGCCCTGAATTACTTGAACAAGCCGTTTATGGTTTACCCGAAGTTAATCGTGAAGCTATTAAAGAAGCACGTTTGGTGGCAAATCCTGGATGTTATCCTACTGCGGTACAACTTGGTTTTTTACCATTAATTGAAAATAATTTAACAGACTTAACGCGCTTGGTGGCCGATGCTAAATCTGGTGTTAGTGGCGCAGGACGCAGTGTTAGCGTGGATAAATTAATGGCTGAAACGGGTGAGAGTTTTAAAGCATATTCTGTTTCTGGACACCGTCACTTACCTGAGATTTGTCAAGGTTTACAATTTGCTGCACAAAGTCCGGTATCGTTAACCTTTGTACCACATTTATTACCGATGATTCGCGGAATTCATGCGACTTTATATGCGACTGTGGTTGATACCAGTATTGATTTACAGCATTTGTATGAGGCACGATATCAGAACGAATTATTTGTTGATGTGTTACCGCAAGGTGTTCATCCGGATACGCGATGTGTACGGGGTAGTAATATGTGTCGTATTAGTGTTATTCGACCTCAAGAGAAAGAGACAGTAGTGATACTCTCTGTAATCGATAATCTTGTGAAAGGTGCCTCAGGACAAGGAGTTCAAAATATGAATTTGATGTTCGATCTACCAGAAAATTCGGGATTGGATTTTATTGCTCTCATGCCCTAATAGTTATATGAGAAATGATTTCAGAATTACCATGAGAAATATATTGGAAACAAAATGATATGAGTGGAATGATCGTAACATTACATCGTCCCTGGGTATCACGCGTAATAATGATTGCGAAACTGATTGTGTTAGTACTTGCAGCGTGGGCATTATTTGAATATGGCCGGTATCGGGCAGGTTTTGATAGTCTGAATGCCCGAAAAGAATTTTCACAACTTGAATTAACGATTTCTTCATTTGAAGAGCAAATTGAATTGCTGCGTGAGGAAAATGCTGTCATGGAGCGTGCATCACAGGTTGAAAGAAAAGCCTATGATGAAGTAAATAATTCTTTAAAAGCACTACAAGCTGGGATATTAGAGTTAAATGGTGAACTGGCATTTTATCGTGGTATTATATCGCCACGCAGTGCATCTCAGGGATTACATTTACAAAGCTATAAATTAATACCTAATGGTGAATTACGCGGATATCGATATGAAATATCGTTAACTCAGGTCCTGAAACATAGCCGTCTTGCTCAAGGTAAGGTACGCTTAAATATAGAAGGCATTGTAAATGGGCATCAGAAATTGCTACGTTTAAATGAACTAACTGAGAAACACATAAAAGAATTAAATTTTAAATTTAAGTATTTTCAGAATTTTAAAGGTAACATAACATTACCTGAACAATTTCAGGCAAAACGTGTCAGTTTACAAGTACTTCCAAGAGGAAGAGAAAAAGACATGATAGAAAAAGTATTTGATTGGCCATTTAAGGAGTGACACTTATGTTTGGAAAGACCAAAAAACCAAAACAATCTGCCAAAATTGACTCATTAATTGGTCAAAACACCGAGATACGTGGAGATATCATCTTTAATGGTGGGCTTCATGTTGATGGTTTAATTAAAGGTAATGTTATTTCAGAAGAAGGTACCGGTTCTGTGCTGACTTTGAGTGAACGAGGCGTTGTTGAAGGTGAAGTTAAAGTCGCCAATATTGTACTCAATGGTACAATTATTGGTGACGTTCATGCATTACAACATATCGAGCTTGCAGCAGATGCTAGGGTAAATGGTAATGTATATTACAGTCTTATTGAAATGGCAATGGGTGCTGAAGTTAACGGTAATCTAGTTCATCGTTCAGAAGATCAAGAAAATCAATCAGTTGTCTCAATAAAAGAAAAGGTCGCGAGTAATAAAAATGCGGATGAATCTTGATTAAATTACTCAAGTAATATACATTACTTAAGTGAATACTGATATACTAATTGTAATAGTATCATAAAGTATTAAGATTCCGGAGTAACCACATGTCAATTGATCAATCAACAGATACCAATAATCAGGAAATTACCTTTACAGATAATGCTGCCTTAAAAATTAAGGCGTTAATCGAAGACGAGGGAAATCCTCAGCTTAAATTACGTGTTTTTGTTTCTGGCGGTGGTTGCTCAGGTTTTCAGTATGGTTTTAATTTTGATGAGAATATTCAAGATGGCGATACTGTTGTAGAGCACGATGGTGTTGCAATTGTTATTGATCCAATGAGTTTTCAGTATCTAGTTGGCTCTGAAGTCGATTTTAAGGTTAGTTTGGAAGGTTCACTTTTTGTGATAAATAATCCGAACGCGACCACAACTTGTGGCTGTGGTTCATCATTTTCAATTTAAAACTCCAGGTGAGTGTTACACTCCCATTAATAGATCCTTTACAGTAATTGCTTAAATATCGTACGTTTCTTATACGAGTCAATTACTGATCATTCTGTACTTCTATAATAAAAATTGTATAGACTGTAATATACATGATATAGACTGCACTATTTAAGAAACCATAAATTATTAAATCGCTGAGATTCAGCTGAGAACCAATCTTATGAAGTAAGATTAGAAACATTTAAATGTTTTTCTCTGAATGTTGTTGTGTCCTCTGCGTTTATGGTTTTGAATTTAAAACTTAAAAATGGAGTATTCGATGACAGAATATTTACCTGGCCTTGCCGGTGTCCCGGCTACAAAATCAAATATATCCGATATTAATGGTGATAAGGGTATCCTTGCGTACCGTGGGTATCCAATTGAAGAATTGGCCGAACACAGTAGTTTTGAAGAAACCGCATTATTATTGTTAGATGGCTACTTACCAACAGCACAAGAGTTAGCTGAATTTGATAACAGTTTACGGGAAAATCGACGAGTCAAATATCAAATCCGAGATCTGATGAAAACATTACCCGCTATTGGTCATCCAATGGAAATGTTACAAACGGCAATTGCCAGCCTCGGAATGTTTTATCCGGGAAATGATTGTTTAATAGGCGGTTCCCAGTGCACTGATTTGAATTACATTAATAATATGTCAATCAAAATAATTGCACGAATGGCAACGATGGTTACAATGTGGGAGCATATCCGAAATGGTTATGATCCTATACCCCCGAGAATGGATTTAAATTATGCCGAAAATTTCTTATATATGTTTACCGGCAAGGAGCCTGATCCTTTGCTGGCGCAAATTATGGATGTTTGTTTAATATTACATGCAGAACATACAATAAATGCATCCACATTTGCTGTGTTGGTTAATGGTTCAACATTAGCAAGTCCAAATTGTGTGATGGCATCGGCAATTGGAACTTTATCCGGCCCTTTGCATGGTGGCGCCAATGAGCGTGTGCTTGATATGTTAAATGAAATTGGAAGCCCCGACAAAGTTGAAGAATATATAGATACCAAGTTAGCTAATAAAGAAGTGATTTGGGGAATGGGGCATCGGGAATATAAAACAAAAGATCCGCGTGCGACAATTCTCCAAAAACTGGTTGATCAATTCATCGAATCACGCGGTGGTGATATTAATCCTCGTTTTGAATTAGCTAAAATGGTTGAGCGAGTTTGTGAAGATCGTCTTTCCAAAAAAGGTGTGTATGCTAATGTTGATTTTTATTCGGGAATTTTATATGAAGAAATGGGTATTCCACCCGACCAATTTACCGCTATCTTTGCAATATCAAGAACTGCAGGGTGGCTTGCTCACTGGAGAGAGCAATTAGGTGATAATCGTATCTTTAGACCAACCCAGGTTTATATTGGTGAGCCTATTAGAAAATATGCTCAATTAAAGGATCGTTAAAAAGCCGAAAAACAAAAATTATTTTGTATATTAGCAGGAATTTGACAGACTCTTGCTATAATTTAGATATGAAAATAATTAAGAAGTAGTAAAACAAATTAAATGTCAGAAATACTCCAAACTCCAGAATCTATTTTAATTATCGATCATGATATTAGTGATTCATCGCAACTGCAACAAATTCTTCAAGATTTTGGTTATAATGTAAAAATATATACCAATTTTCAAAATCTGGATACTATAATAAACACAGTTAATCCAGCAATTATCCTGTTAGATTTCAAAACCTGTTTTAATGAAAACTCCCTAATATTAGATTCAATAAATTCAATACAGGAAAATTTATTATCGATGGTGATTATTGATAATAAAGATATTGATTTAGCTACAAATTTATTTACTGAAGGGATATATGACTTTATAAATAAGCCCTATATAGCTGAAAATATTAAAATTAGAGTAAAACATTGCATTGATCAGACAAATTTGTGTCTTGAAAAAATCAAAATTGAAAAGGCTCTGGAAACAAGTGAAGATCGATATATACGAGTTATACGTGGGACCAACGATGGAATGTGGGATTGGAATATTAAAACAGGTAAAATATTTTTTTCAAGCCGCTGGAAAGAAATGTTGGGTTACTCCGATGAAAATTTTCCAGCTAACTATATTGAATGGCGCAGCTTAGTACACCCGGATGATACCGGAGAGTCACTTATACAGTGTCTAAATATACTTGATGGTTCGAGTAGTACTATTGATTTTGAATATCGTTTATTAACAAAACAAAATAATTATAAATGGATCCATATTAGGGCAATGGCATCTCGTAACCATTTAGGTGAAATTATATTTATCTCTGGTTCTCATAGTGATGTTACAGAAAAAAAACAAACAATATTTGAACGTCAACGGTTAGAAACACAATTACGACAATCGCATAAAATGAAAGCTCTTGGTCAGTTAACTGGAGGCATAGCACATGATTTTAATAATATACTAGCTTCAATGATGGGATATGCTGAATTGACAAGAGAATTTTTAACGAACGAAAGTGACAGTAAACTTGTTGCATATCAGGATGAAATATTGGTAGCAGGTACCCGTGCTCGAGATTTAATTTCACAATTGCTAACTTATAGTCGTGATAGTGGTGGTAATTCTTCAAATGTATTATTACAACCATTAGTAAAAGAAATTGTAAGATTATTAAAATCATCATTTCCAACTACAATTGATATTTCATTAAATATCGAGAATGACTTACCTAGTATCGTTATAGATCCTATCCATATTGAGCAAGTGATCATGAATCATTGTTTAAATTCCAAAGAAGCAATGGACGGAAAAGGTCAAATTAAAATATCATTAAAATATGAAAATATAGATTCAAATCATGAGCATATTTGTGTGTCGTGTCATGAAACATTTAATGGTGGTTATGTTGTTTTTTCAATAATCGACACAGGAAAAGGGATAGATTCCAAATATCTTCATAAAATATTTGATCCCTATGTTACGACAAAAGAATTTGGTGATGGCCCTGGTATGGGTTTATCTGTAATACATGGAATTGTACATCAATATAATGGACATATTTGCGTTCATTCAATTGTTGGAAAAGGAGCCACATTTGAATTTTATTTTCCTGCGATAAAAAATGTTATAGCGACAGAAAGTAAAATTAAGAATATCCCATTGATAGAAGTATCTCATAAACAAAATATTCTGGTTGTCGATGATGAAAAGCCCGTAGCGGATTATTTAGGCGAATATTTAAAATTACATGGTTATCATACAACTGTATTTACAAATAGTATTGAAGCGTTAAATTTGGTTAAAAGTGATCCTGAAAAGTTTGATTTACTTATTACAGATTTAACAATGCCAAATTTAACAGGTATTGAATTAGCAAAAGAATGTGGAAAATTTTCAAAAAAGCTGTCTGTAATTGTATGCTCAGGAAATAATGAGTTAATTAAAAATCCTGATTATAATATAAATTCAATTAAAGAAATCATATCAAAACCATTCGTGGGCAGTCAGCTGCTATCTACCGTTGCTACCGTACTTAAATGATTTTAGTTATTTATAATTTACCGTAAACTGCACCTAAAATACATCGATGGCGTGCACCCGTAACTGATGGACAATTTCCAGGTAAATTGTTTAAGCGTTGCCTTGCAAGCCAGGCAAATGCACATGCTTCGACCCAATCTGGATTTAATCCTAAATTTTCAGTTGACTCACATGAAATATTTTTTTCAGATAACAATTCTTGTAACATGTTTATCAAAAATAAATTATGAATGCCACCACCACAAACATATAACTCATCAATATTATTTAGTGTTTGAATAGCATTAAAAATACTGTGAGCTGTTAAAGCACATAATGTAGTTTGAACATCCTCAGTGTTCAATATTTTACTGGCTCGATAATGTTCTAAAATTGATTCTACCCAGTTTAGATTAAAAATATCACGTCCAGTTGATTTTGGTGGTGACTCTTGAAAGTAAGGATGCTCCAGAAATAATTTTAATAAATTATAATCAAGTTTTCCTGTTTTTGCCCATTCACCATTTTTATCATAGTCCAGGGACTTATGCTTTTGAATCCATTCATCCATAAGAGCATTACCTGGTCCAGTATCAAATCCACTAATAAAATTTGGTTGATTTGCAGGTAGATAAGTAATATTAGCTATTCCGCCAATATTTAAAATGATTCGATTTTTTTTATCATGTTGAAATTGAAATTGATGAAAAGCAGGTACTAACGGAGCGCCCTGACCACCAGCTGCAATATCTGCACGACGAAAATCACAAACTGTAGTAATGTTAGTTCTTTCAACAATCAAATTGGCGTCACCTATTTGAAGTGTTGATGGAAATTCTGAATCAGGATAATGACGAACTGTTTGTCCATGCGATCCTATTGCGATAATTGTCTCTTTATTTATTGATGTTTTTTTTAGCAATTGATTAACAGCTTCAGCAAATAAATCACCAAGTTGGTAATCTAATTCAAGCATGGACTTTAACTCATCCATACTTGAACTATTCATTAACCATATTTTTTCTTGCAAATTTTTTGGAATTGAATGAGAATAATTGTCAATTAGTGTTAGTTTATTATTTTCAATAGAAATAATAACGGCATCAATACAATCTGCACTGGTACCCGACATTAATCCTATGTAGTTCTCGATCATATTTTAGTTTAAAACCTTTAACCGCTGAGAACGTAAAGATACAGAGGGGAATAAATTTAAATTTGTAAACCACATAGAAATCTTCTGTGTACCTTTGCGTCCTCAGCGGTTCAAAAAATACATTTAAGGATTAAGCGCAACTGAAATTTTATTATAATTATCTAATTGTGCCATCATTTTTGTAGCATATAACAAATATTCTGCTTTAAAATCTTTGTTAATCGGTTTTGCATTTGGTAGTTTTACAGTTAATGGATTTCGGTGTACGCCATTAACGCGAAACTCATAATGTAAAT
The DNA here is from genome assembly GCA_048060815.1 of Thiohalomonadales bacterium. Lineage (GTDB taxonomy): Bacteria > Pseudomonadota > Gammaproteobacteria > UBA6429 > Thiohalophilaceae > CAYQUC01. The sequence goes on from JBGMQW010000022.1 coordinate 12,655, forward strand.
GAGCACCAGTTGTACGTCCTGAACTACCGACATATCCGATAATTTGGCCTTGTTTTACTTTTTTCCCGACACGTAAACCTTTTTTATAACTTTGTAAGTGTGCATAGAGTGTGCTGTATTTACCACCATGCTTTATTATAATTGCCCGACCATAACTACCTTTACGTCTTCTATGAATGATTTTTCCATCACCTGATGCTCGAACAGGAGTTCCCCGGCGCGCTACGTAATCAACACCTTTATGAAGTCGCATATAATTTAAAATGGGGTGTTTACGTTTCCCAAAACGCGAGCTAATTCGCCTAAAATCTACCGGTGTTCTTAAGAATGCTTTGCGCATGGAGAGCCCGTCTGCAGTATAATAATCAGTTCGATTTTGTTTATCAGTAAAGCGAACCGCTTGAAATCGCCTTTTCTGATTTATAAATTCTGCTGCGAGGATAGCGCCATCTCGTATTTTATTACCATCCAGGTAATGTTCTTCATAAACAATACTAAATTGATCACCTGAACGAATATCAAGAGCGAAATCAATATCCCAACCAAAGATACCGGCTAAATCCATTATTATTGTATTTGACAGACCCGCTGTTAATCCGGCTTCGAATAAAGAATTGTGTATTGTTACTTTTGCATGCGTTATACGTTTTTCAATTTTTTTAACAATTTGTATGGCTTGAAAACCGTCATTAAATTTCATTACATGTAAAGAATTTTGTGAATTCTGGGTATAAACAAGTTCCTGTAGCTCAGCATGGTCAGATATTCTAAATTTTATTTCCTGTCCAGGCCGAATAAATTTCAATGCTTGAGTGGATTTTCCGAGGCTAATAATATCGTGTAATTCTCCGGGATTTAAGTTTGCTTTTTTAAAAATTAAAGATAATGAATCACCTGATTTAATCTTGATTGTAGACCATGTTGATTCCGGGAATAATGACTCATTTTCATTTAAACTAATAGAATCAACATAACTATTTTCGTCGTTGAAGTTTAACTTGAGATCTACGGTTATTTGCTTATTAGATACATTTTCCTTTACGGTGTAACGGGTAGCCTCAGCCTTGTCTGGAATGGATAATAAGATACTGCTGACCACAATCAATAACGAAACCAGCATAACAAGCTGAATATGCCTTATTTGTCGCCGTGGTTTTTGCAGGTCAGAGTTTTTTTTCTGGCTGTATACCCTGGAATATGTCCTGGAATATTCACTAGATATATTCTTATAGTCTTTTTTTAAGAAAGAGTTGTAATTCACGGATTTTCCTAAATTATTTTATAATGTAACCATAGCCTGAAATGGTATGATTGGTCAATAACAGAGCAGAATTTTTCATTAGTAAATATAATGAAATTAGGTTTAATTGAATATCGCTGTTTATATTAATTATGGTAACCTTATGTGCTTCGTAGCTTACACTATATTCATTCCACAAGGCGTATGGCATGCAGAACACAGAAAAAACTGATATTCAAGCAACTCTTAATCTTATAAAACGAGGATGTGATGAAATACTAGTTGAACAAGAGTTAATAACGAAACTCAAGAAAGGCTCACCATTACGCGTGAAATGTGGTTTTGATCCGACTGCGCCCGATTTACATTTAGGCCATACGGTTCTGATAAACAAGATGCGTTTATTTCAGGAACTTGGTCATGAGGTATTATTTTTAATTGGCGATTTTACCGGTCTTATCGGTGATCCAACCGGCAAATCTGCAACACGCCCACCACTAACTGAACAACAAGTTCAGGAAAATGCGGAAACATATAAAGAACAAATATTCAAAATACTTGATCCTGATAAAACCACTATTATGTTTAATTCCAGCTGGATTAAAACCTTAGGTGCATCGGGTATAATAGAACTTGCATCTCAACACACTGTTGCAAGAATGCTGGAGCGTGATGATTTCAGCAAGCGTTACAAATCAGGTAAACCAATCGCTATTCACGAGTTTTTATACCCTCTAATTCAAGGTTACGATTCTGTTGCAATGAAAGCTGATATAGAACTCGGTGGTACGGATCAAAAATTTAACTTACTGGTTGGTCGTGAATTACAAAAATCAAATGGTATGGAGCAGCAAGTAGTAATAACAATGCCGTTATTAGAAGGATTGGATGGCGTACAGAAAATGTCAAAATCCCTGGGTAATTATATCGGTATAAATGAACCGCCAAAAGAAATGTTCGGTAAATTAATGTCTATATCCGATGATTTAATGTGGCGTTATTTTGAATTATTAAGTTTTAAAAGCGAAGATGAAATAGTCGGATTTAAAACAGAAATTGAAAATGGCTGCAATCCGCGTGATATCAAATTTAGATTAGCCGAAGAAATTGTGGAAAGATTCCACGGTGCTGGTAGTGGTGATCTAGCTAAACAGCAGTTTATAAAACAATTTCAGGCCGGAGCAATTCCTGATGATATTAATGATATTACATTAATTTCAGAAGCTGGTTTTATTCCGATTGCCAATGTATTAAATGATGCCAAATTAACCAGTAGTACTTCAGAATCATTACGAATGTTAAAACAGGGTGCAGTTAAAATAGATGGGACTAAAGTTGTTAATTTGAAACTCAAGATCGAGTCGGGAACAAGCCAGGTTTTTCAAGTCGGTAAACGACGCTTTATGAAGATAACTATTCAATAATAAAAATATGTAAATTTTTTATCTTAATATTATATTACTTAAATTCAAAACAAGGGTAATTCCCTATTACCATCGCATGGTGTTTTCGTGTAGTCTAGCTTTAAGCTCACTGGATGATCGTAAATTACTATTAAATAATATATTAATATTGTTTACCTACAATGGCATGGAAGATTTCATATTATCATTTTTAATGGTAATACATCGCTAAATAATAAAGGCAACTTTTTTAGTACGAAATCCGAGATGAGTAAACCACAGCAAAGCCATACACTAGTATCAAACGCTGGTAATAGTTCCAGTCATTTTGAATCATTTCGTTCAGATGAATCTCTACAAGAAGAAAATTACGAGTTACGAAAAAATATTGAGGCACAAAAATTACAACTCGATTGGTATCGTAGTTTATTAAACACAAATCCAAGTGATGTAACTTTTTCTGACCATGCAAAACGACTAACACAGTTAATAGCAAAATTTTATTCTCCAGCAATAATTATAGTAAATCGATTTAATTCCAGTTGGGATTTGATTCCGGTTCATGTTGACAATCCTTATAATGAAATACCATTGGCCGCCATTAAAGGGCGATTAGATAACATAGAAAACTATATTACAAAACTTCGTAATAAAGAAACAATTGAATATCATTCAAAAAATTTGTCTGATAATAATTTTATATCAATTTTAGAAGTTCCATTAATTACAAATGATCTAGTAGTGGGTTCTATCGCAGTTTTGTCGAAGTGTCAGCGCAATTGGTCGAAACTCGATTGTGATACAATAACAAATGTAGCTCGAACACTGGCACAATCGGTATCTGCTGATAATATTAGTGTCGATAACATTGTTAACACATATGCATTTAATAAAAATAAAGCAATTCAGTCAAGCCAATTACTTAATGATGAATTGTTTTTTGAGTTACCTATTTGCATGATTGAAGTTGATACTTTAGGTGTTATCAAAAGGGTTAATGCGGAACTTGCTAATGTATTATCGATACAAAATGAGACGTTGATAATTAATAACTCAATAGAAAATATTTTCGTACAGAGCGAAATTAATGAGTTTAAAAAATATTTTCAATTTGCTTTAAATGGAAATGTTGTTAAAACTGAATTATTAAGCAAGACTGATTTTGGAGGCGATAATTTAATTATAAATTTCATCCCGAAAATTAATGAGAATGATATTGTCCAATCAGTTTATTGCTCTTTACAAAAACTGGAAAAAAATATTCAAACGGATGACTCTCATGCGTGGATGCAGGCTGTTGTGGCTGAATTTGGTTTAAATGCATTGTCGTCAACAAATTTAACTGAACTTTTATCAGAAGCTGTCATTATTAGTACCGCTACTCTTGGTTTGGAGTTTGCGGGATATCTGGAGTTATCATCTGATACCCGATATTTAAACGGGCGTGTTGGTAACGGTTGGCAAAGCATTGATTTCTCAAATATCAAAATTCCATCTTTGTCACTTGCGGCTACTGATTTATTTAATACCAGAAAATGTATTGTCTCCAGTCGAATAGATCATGATAATAGATTTGCACCAATGAATTTTTTACGTGAACATGGAATTATAAGTGGAATTAGTATTGGTGTATCCGCTAGTAATCAAATTCATGGTTTACTAGGTGTTTATACTAAAGAAAAACGAATATTTAAACCTGAAGAAGTGAGTTTTTTGCGTTCAGTCTCCAATGTGTTAGCAGAAGCAATAACACGTATCGAAGTTGATGCAGCACTTCGGGAATCAGAAGAGCGATTTCGAGCAGTATTTGAACAAACTGTGGATTCAATTGTATTAGTTGATGCAAAAACGGGAAAAATTCTTGAGTTTAATGATAGTGCACATATTAATTTACATTTTACACGAAAGGAGTTTCATCAATTACATATAACCGATATTGATGCTAATGAAGTTTTTGATGCATTTCAAAATCACATACTTCATGTTAAAGAAAATGGTTTTGATAATTATGAATCTCGCCATAAAACAAAAAACGGAAATTTTCGTGATGTGCTGGTAAGCACCCGAGAAATATATTTACGTGATAAAACCTTACATTTAAGTATATGGCGAGATGTAACTGAACGACGTGCCGGAGAAATTGAAAGAGATGAACTACAGAATCAATTAGTTCAATCTCAAAAAATGGAAGCTCTAGGTCAATTAACAGGAGGCATCGCACATGATTTTAATAATATATTAGCGAGCATTTTGGGTTATACCGAACTTGCCATTTTAAAATCAGAAGAATTTTATGATGAAAAACTAGATGAATATTTATTACAAGTACAACAATCAGGTGAACGCGCAAGAGATTTGATAAGTCAAATGTTAGCATTTGGGCGAACCAGTCATACAAAACCACAAGTGACAAAAATCGATGTGATTGTTAATGAAGTAACAAAATTACTAGATTCAATATTACCTTCGACAATCGAAATTAAATTAGAATTTGATAAGAATATTCCAGCTGTAATGATGGATCCGACACAGCTTCATCAAATTGTAATGAATCTTTGTATCAATGCACGCGATGCAATGAATGGCAACGGAGTAATTACTATTAAAATATTAAATGTAATCACACAAGAAACTTTATGTACTTCATGCCAGCATATAATTAATGGTTTATTTTTAGAACTTTGTGTTGAAGATACTGGATGTGGTATTGATTCTGCGACCATTTCAAGAATATTTGAGCCATTTTATTCAAGTAAGCCTGTAGATAAAGGTACAGGTATGGGTTTATCGGTTGTACATGGTATTGTTCATCAAGTAAATGGACATATACTGGTAGATTCAATACCTGCTAGTGGCACACGATTTTCAATACTATTTCCAGTAACGGATGAATTAGAGCATCATAATCATGCGGATATAGTACCGCCACGATTGATTCATGAGGGTCATATACTTGTTGTTGATGATGAAGAGAGTTTAACAAAATTTATCGCAGAATTATTGGATATTCATGGATTTGAAGTTACAGTTACAAACTCTGCCTCCGAAGGACTGGAGATCTTTAAAAATAACCCTGAAAGTTTTGATTTAGTGATTACAGATCAAACAATGCCTGGAATGACCGGGATCGAGTTAAGTAAAAATTTAAGGCAATTAAATAATTCCTTGCCGATAGTTTTATGCACAGGTTATAGTGAGCAAGTTAGTAGTGAAAATGCACATTTACACGGTATATCTGAGTTCCTTACTAAACCTGTTAGTAGGGAAGTATTACTAAACACAATTAGTAAGTTGTTATTGAAATCAAAATTTGGAAATTAAGCTTGTTTTGATTTTTTGCCGATAATAATATGTTATTAGTTCTATTTCCTGGTCAGTCGACTTCCGTCAGTTTATTACGTTTAGATTACCTGTTTAATTTCATCTATATTTTTATGACTTTGGTATATTTGTAAAAAATTTTCCTGGGTTGAATTGTAAATTTACACTATATATAAGTTATAGGATATCTTTTAAAATAGTTAGATACCGATTAAGTTCATTACTTGTATTAGTCATTTTAGAAACTAATTTAGAGATTTTATATGTTGTTACTAGAATATTTTTATCATAGTTTACCTGGCTCCCTTTACTTAAATATAACAAAATGGATTCAATGTTTTAGTTTAATAATTATTTTTTTGTTTTTAAATCCAACTTCTGTTT
>JBGMQW010000022.1:19012-25000 GCA_048060815.1 Thiohalomonadales bacterium
GTTTATGCTGCTGATACAATTGTATTAAATCAATCCGGTGGCCCACCGTTAAATGACTTAAAACTAACTGGTTTTATGGATCGTATTGCACAAGAAGCATTTAGTCGTTTAAATGTAAAATTAGAAATAGTTCAGTTGCCTGCTGAAAGATCTTTAATTAATTCAAATAAAGGTATTATTGACGGTGAAATGGGTCGCATCGCCGGGCTAAATAGTAAATACAAAAATTTAGTTCAAGTTAATGAAAAAATTATGGATTGGGAGTTTGTTGTGTATAGTAATAAAAAAATTAATTTGAATAATGGTTGGAATAGTTTGATTCCTTATACTGTTGCTATAATTAATGGTTGGAAAATTCTGGAGAAAAATGTCCCGTCAGAAGTTGAGTTGACAAAAGTCAAGTATCAGGCACAATTATTCGGGATGTTGAAATTGCATCGTTCTGATTTAATTATTTATGAAAAATGGAGTGGCAAATATTATTTAAAGAAAAATAATATTACGGATGTAAAATTAATTCCTCGCCCTTTAATTACAAAGGAATTATTTATTTACCTTAATAAAAAACACAGTAAGCTTGCAGTAAAGTTAGCAAGCTCGTTGAAAAGCATGAAGGATGATGGTACTTATAAAAAAATTGAGTCTGAAACGTTAAAAAAATTAGAATAAATATAAAATAATTATGCTTTTATCGAAAAATACTGTTTCACGTAAACTAATTTTGTATGTTATTTTATTTAGTTCGTTTATTACTTTCATTGCAAGTGCATTTCAACTGTATGAAACTTTTAATACGGATGTAAATATAATAAAACTACGATTAGAGGATATTCTTAAAATTTATACTCAATCTGTTACTACAACATTATGGACTGCAAATTATGAGGATTTAAAAACTAATTTAAATGGTGTCATGAATATACCGGATGTTGTTTATGTCAATGTTAATGTCGAAAATAAAGATATAATTAGCCTTGGAGAAAAACAGTTAAATCGGGTAATGGAATTTAAAAAAGAGATTTCGTATAAATATCGGGGACAAAACCTGATACTAGGTGTGTTACATATTCAAGCAAGTCTTGAATCCGCATATCAGCGAATTCTTGATCAAATCGTTCGAATTTTAATTAGCAATGGTATTAAAACATTTCTTGTAGCGTTCTTTATTCTGTATGTTTTTAATTTTCTGGTAACTCGGCATTTACAACGAATTGCAAACTTTACTCACAATCTGGATTATAAAAAATTAGATACATGTTTATACCTCGAAAGAAATAAGTCAAATATCCCGGATGAACTTGACGAAGTGGTTAATGCTATTGCCATTTTTCAAAAAAATATTCTGACTCATATTAAGCAAGTTGAATTAAGTGAAGCAAAAGTTTTATTGCTTCTTAATTCAACTGCTGAGGCAATATACGGGATTGATACCTTTGGTGTTTGTACATTTATAAATGCATCATGCCTTAAAATGCTGGGTTATGAGCAAGAGTCAGAACTCTTGGGCAAAAATATGCACGAATTAATTCATTATAAATATCCGGACGGAAAAGCATACGATGTTAAAGATTGTTGTATTAATAATGCTTACCTTACAGGTAATTATGCGCATCAGGATAATGAAGTTTTATGGCGAAAAAATGGCAGTTCATTTGCCGTAGAATACTGGTCTTATCCGATATTTCAGGATAGTGAAATATCGGGTGCGGTAGTCACTTTTTTAGACATCACGGATCGAGTGTTAGCAGAAAATGAATTAAAATTGCATAGAGAAAATTTAAGTGAATTAGTAATTGAACGTACAAAAGAATTAGAAAATAGTAATAAAGCTTTGGAATCTTTTTCATATTCAGTATCGCATGATTTGCGTACACCTTTAAGAGCCATATCCGGTTTTAGCAGAATATTATTAGAAGACTACGGTGAAAGTTTACAGCACGAGGCAAAGGAATATTTTAATCGCATAACAAATGCTGTCAGTAACATGTCGAATTTAATAGATGATTTATTATCCTTAGCTAATGTAACTCAGTCTGAATTAAAAATAGTTGAAATTGATATTAACAAAATAATTAAACGAATTTTTCAAAAATTACAAAATGAGAATCCACAACGTACCGTTGATATTATCATTGATAATAATATTAAAACTATGGTGGGTGACAAAAATTTAATAACAATTGTGTGGGAAAATCTGATTCAAAATGCCTGGAAGTATACCAGTAAAACAAAAAATGCAAGAATTGAAATTGGTAATCACCGAGATGAAAATAATACAATATTTATAAAAGATAACGGAATTGGATTTGATATGAAGTTTGTTGATAAAATTTTCTTACCATTTCAACGTTTGCATAAAAAAGAAGAGTATGACGGAACGGGGATTGGACTCGCTACGGTATATCGTGTAGTTAGTCGACATAATGGTAGGATATGGGCTGAATCCAGTGCTGGTAAAGGAACTACACTATTCATTAGTATCTAATTTTACTACATGACACAATAAGGTTTGAAGGTTTTACAAATTTTTATGTGTACCCTTTGACGTTAATTACAAATACGGCTATATATTAAACTCAATAAGGATATTTTATGACACACAACCCTATGAATAATCAGGTTATTTTATTAGTCGAAGATAATTCAGATGATGCTGTTTTAGCTGTGCGCGCATTTAAGAAACATAATTTAGTAAATGATATTGTCGTAGTCTGTGATGGTGTCGAGGCATTGGAATATCTACACTGTGAAGGTGAATATAAAGATCGCGATTGTAACGAACAACCAAAAATTGTCATTCTTGATTTAAATTTGCCACGGTTAAATGGACTTGAAGTCTTAAAGGATATTCGCAATGATGACCGCACGAAATTATTACCGGTTATTATGCTAACGTCGTCAGTTGAAGAAAGTGATGTTCTTAATTGTTACGGATCTGGTGCAAATAGTTACATTCATAAACCAATTGATTATGATAAATTTTCAGATATGTCCCAGCAACTTGTTGATTACTGGTTTACTGCGAATACCCCACCTCCATTGAATGGCCAAATATAAATGAGTATTCCACTCCGATTATTAATTGTTGATGATTCGGAGAATGATGCTTTATTGCTGGTACGTGAGTTAAAAAAAGGAGGTTATGACGTTGTTTATGACCGGGTTGATAATAGTGATGATATGCGGCATGCAATTGCGGGTAGTTCATGGGATATTATAATAACCGATCACAATATGCCTGGATTTGATTCTACCCAGGCATTAAAAATTGCAACAAATAGCAATATGGATACTCCAGTAATAATTGTATCTGGTGATATGGGCGAAGATATTGCAGTTGCTGCGATGAAATCCGGAGCGGTAGATTATATTATGAAAGATAATTTATCGCGTTTAGTTCCAGCTGTACAGCGAGAAGTTCGTGAACTGGAGTCGCGCAAAGCAAGGCGTCAAGCTGAACAAACGATTATACATATGGCCTACCACGATGCCCTGACCGGTCTTGCAAATCGAAATGAATTTGAGCATCGTTTAAAAGATGCAATTACACTTTCAAAATTACGCCATATTCAACATGGATTAATGTATCTCGATTTAGATCAATTTAAGATTATCAACGATACCTGTGGCCATGTTGCCGGTGATGAACTGTTACGACAACTTTCTATTGTGTTGAATAATCAAATTCGGGAAACGGACACATTAGCACGTTTAGGCGGAGATGAATTTGGAATATTATTAGATAATTGCACGATAGAAACTGCGATAACGATTTCAGAAAACATTATTTCTAAAGTTAATGACTTTACTTTTCAATGGCAAGGCAAATCAATTGATATTTCTACCAGTATTGGTCTGGTTGGAATTAATAGTAAAAGTCGTAATGTCTCATCTGTTTTAAGTTGTGCGGATATTGCTTGTTATACAGCAAAAGATTTAGGTCGTAATCGTATCCACGTTTATAAAGAGGATGATAAAGAATTATTACGTCGTCATGGAGAAATGCAATGGGTTTCACGAATCCGTACTGCAATATTAAATGATGATTTTGTATTATATCGTCAAAATATGGTCGCACTGAATCAGGATGAATTTGATTCTGATTCGGGTTCAAAGCAACAAAGTTTTGAATTTTTGATACGTTTAAAAGAAAACAAAGGTGAAATTATTCCTCCGGGCGCATTTATACCGGCAGCAGAACGGTACAATTTAATGCCTGATTTAGATCGATGGGTAATAGATCGTGCATTTCGATATTTATCAGAAAACTATCATCGAATTATATCGGCTGAAACACCTGTTTACGCATTTATAAATTTATCGGGTGCGTCATTGAGTGATGATACCTTTTTTGAATATATACGTAATAAATTCAAGGAATATAAGCTGGATCAAAAAATAGTATGTTTTGAAATTACCGAAACTGCAGCAATTACTAACTTTCAACGCGCGATTGATTTTATAAGGGATATTAAGCAACAGGGTTGTCTTTTTGCATTAGATGATTTCGGTAGTGGGTTGAGTTCATTTACTTATTTAAAAAATATACCGGTTGATTTTTTAAAGATTGATGGCAGTTTTGTACGCAATATGCTTTATGATGATATGGATAAGGCTTTTGTTATGGCGATAAATCAACTGGGTCATGTTGCAAATTTAAAAACGATTGCAGAATTTGTTGAAAATGAACAAACGCTCGAAATGCTAAAAACTATTGGTGTTGATTTTGCCCAGGGATACGGCATTCATCTACCTGAGTCGATCGACCTTGAGGAAAGTAATTTTTCATCCATTTTAGAAAACCAGGCACTGCTCGAACCTGGTTCTGGATGAAATAAGACTCAACTTAAGCCGATATTTTTCCTGCTAGATTTCAGTTAATAGCAAATTAGCATGTCCTGATACTAATTTCATAATAGTGTCATAAATGTCTTGACCGATTAGTCCTGCTGCGTATAATGCGCGACTTCCCTAATGAAGGGAACAGAATTAACACAGCAATGCTTCGAAAATAGTCTAATTAATACAATTATTTTATTTTATAAGCTTGACGAACATCTAGTTTTCCTAGATAATTGATCGTCTTTGCTGATGATAATTCAGCTGCTCTTTTACAATATAGATTAAGTAATTTGTGTGGGTACTTGCGTTGACGATATTCTTGCGAAAGACGTTGATGTAAGTAACCTAAGTCAATTAAGAAACGTAAGTGTTTTAATAGAATTAGGATTAAATACTTTTCATCACAAAGGTTTTGTTACACCTCAATGTAACAGCAAACTTTTAAATTGAAGAGTTTGATCCTGGCTCAGATTGAACGCTGGCGGCATGCCTAACACATGCAAGTCGAACGGTAACGATGGAAGCTTGCTTCCAGGCGACGAGTGGCGGACGGGTGAGTAATGCTTAGGAATCTGCCTAGTAGTGGGGGACAACCCGGGGAAACTCGGGCTAATACCGCATACGCCCTACGGGGGAAAGCAGGGGATCTTCGGACCTTGCGCTATTAGATGAGCCTAAGTCTGATTAGCTTGTTGGTGGGGTAAAAGCCTACCAAGGCAACGATCAGTAGCTGGTCTGAGAGGATGATCAGCCACACTGGAACTGAGACACGGTCCAGACTCCTACGGGAGGCAGCAGTGGGGAATATTGGACAATGGGGGCAACCCTGATCCAGCAATGCCGCGTGTGTGAAGAAGGCCTGCGGGTTGTAAAGCACTTTCAGTAGCGAAGAAATGCTCAAGGTTAATAACCTTGAGTCTTGACATTAACTACAGAAGAAGCACCGGCTAACTCCGTGCCAGCAGCCGCGGTAATACGGGGGGTGCAAGCGTTAATCGGAATTACTGGGCGTAAAGCGCGCGTAGGCGGTTAGATAAGTTGGATGTGAAATCCCCGGGCTCAACCTGGGAACTGCATTCAAAACTGTTTAACTAGAGTATGGTAGAGGGAAGTGGAATTCCAGGTGTAGCGGTGAAATGCGTAGAT
>JBGMQW010000023.1:0-24533 GCA_048060815.1 Thiohalomonadales bacterium
ATGGATATACAATTGACATATCCAACATCGTATCTATAATGTATATACGTAGAGGATATACCGAGGTCTAACATGCCAACAATTCATACTAAAGTGTTTAAAAGCAATCAGAGTCAAGCAGTACGCTTACCAAAAGCAGTTTCATTTCCTGAATCAGTTACAGAAGTTGAAATTATTGCTATTGGCACCAAGCGAATAATTATACCAGCAGGTGAATCATGGGATAGCTGGTTTGATGGACCAATTGTTACTGATGACTTTTTAACGGATCGTGAGCAACCAGAAGATCAGAAACGTGAGACTCTGTAAATGCTAAAGTATATGTTAGATACTAATATCATAATATACACGATAAAAAATAGACCAATAAAAGTCAGAAAAACATTTAAAAAACATGATGGTCAAATGTGTGTGTCAACAGTCACGGTAGGAGAATTAATATATGGAGCCGAAAGGTCTGCGCAACCTGAAAAAAATATGGAAGTGATTGAAAGTATGATGGCTAGACTGGAAGTTCTTTCTTTTGATACTCAAGATACTTATCATTTCGGTCAACTTCGAGCAGAACTAACAAATATCGGTAAACCAATAGGTCCATATGACACCATGATTGCAGGGCATGCAAGATCAAGAGGTTTGATTTTAGTTACAAATAATACAAAAGAGTTTAAGCGTGTTCCAGGACTGAGGATTGAAAACTGGGTTTGAACTAGTGCTGTGTCAATCAAACTGCAGGCAAGAATACCACCTTAAGCAGACGTTTATCTGTAAGCACTGTTTAGAAGATTATTTATAGTCGCTTTTGTAGGCGAAATTCATGAGGTGAGATGCCTGTCCACGATAGTTTATTATAATCTATATCAAGGTGTAACTTAACACCCATAGCTCAAGCTAAATAGGTTTTGCCTTTTTCAACCTAGATTCCGCAGTTGAACACCGTGTAGTGTAGTCTTAAGTGTTCGACTGACGTAACTAAAAAATGAGTTAAGTGAAATTGCTCAGAACAGATGATAGTTCTGGCTCTCCCCATGCGAAAGTAAGACGCTGACTTTTTTTGAACTATCAGTCACAGATTTATTCATAAATTACACGCCATATAAAAATATTTATTATTCGCCGTATTTACCGACACACCATCTAACAGCAACACAGTAAATCGGACGACTTAAAATGCTAAAGAAAAAAATATGTGATTTGTAACTTTAATAATGTGAAAATATTTTGATTTTACTTTTTAATTGTTACGACGTTAACTTTATTGAGAGAGTTATTATGATTAATATTATTCTGTTTTTATTTATATTTTATGTTAATTTGCAAGTTTTAACTATAATAATAGATAGAAAAAATAATTTAATCAATTATCAATAAAATCAGGTTCTTGTAATTTTGAAAAATGTGTTTTTAATCTTAAGTTTACTGAAATTGAAAGCCAGGTCTTTTAGGACAGTATACGTGTGGATAAGATCTTTAACCTATATTTATGATAACTTGCTTAATGTATTAAAATTGATTTTCCTGGTTGTTTTTTTATTTCCAGTTACATTAACAGCAAATGAACCGATTACAGCAATAGATGTTAAGGCTGCATACTTATTTCAATTCACCCGGTTCATCGAGTGGCCGATGCTCAAAAATGAACCAATTAACGAAAAATTTATATTTTGTGTGCTTGGAAAAGATCCAATTACAAAATTATTACAGCCACTATCTCAACTTAAAGTAGAACAACATCCAATAGCAGTAAAAGCAATTAAAGCAACAGATGATATATCCAGTTGTGAGATTCTCTATATAGCATTGAGTGAAAAAGCAAATTTAAATAAAATTTTAAAACAGGTACAAAAAAATTCAATACTGACAGTTAGTAGTATTCCTGAATTTTCTCATAATGGCGGCATGATTAATTTTATCATTGCAGAGAAAAAAGTTCGAATTGTAGTTAATTTGTTTACTGCACGTAAAGCAAAGTTAAAAATCAGTGCAAAATTATTAGAAATTAGCATTAATGTAATTCAGAAATCTCCTGATCAGGAGGACTTATGAATTGGTTTAATCAACTTTCGATTCGAAATAAGCTTATTGTTTTCATCATGTCGATTACATTATTAACCATGGTTCTGGCAGGTATGGCAGAAACAATATTTCATATTAAACAGGAAAAACAAGTTGTTCTTCAAGGCAGCATTGCACTGGCAAAATTAATAGCGAATCGTAGTTCTGCTGCAATTATATTTGACGATGTTAATCAAGCACAAGAAAATTTACAATCACTGAAATTAATTTCAGATATTTATCGTGCCTGTATCTACAAAAAAAATGAAACTGTATTTTCGTTTTATCAACGACATCAATCTGATGATAATACTTGTCCAAAAATTAATAAATATATTACTAAAAAAACAATTTTCCATGATAACCAATTAGATGTAAGTTCTAAGATAAAAGTGAAAGGTGAAACTGTTGGTTATATTGTTATTACAAACAGTTTAGAAACTCTTGATGAGCGAATTCGTGATAAAATTATCATTACTATTTTATTTACAATTATTGCATTGTTATTTGCATATTTAATAACAAACTATTTACAAAGAATAATTTCACAACCTCTCATTGATGTTACAAACACAGCAATTAAAATTGAAAGCGAACATAATTATTCATTACGAACAGTTGTAACTGGTAATGATGAACTTGGTAAACTTAGTCATGCATTTAATTCCATGCTGATCATGATAGAAGAACAAAATCAAGAATTAATTCATACAAACATTACACTGGAATCCCAGGTAACTAAACGAACAGAAGAGTTACAATCGGTTAATAGTGAACTTGAAGCATTTAACTATTCAGTTTCTCATGATTTACGGGCTCCATTACGTGCCATATCAGGATTCACTAATATATTTCTAGAAGATTATAACAATGTGTTGGATGAGGATGGTAAGGACTTATTAAATCGTGTTGTAGATAGTACTTATAAAATGAATGAAATAATTGAATCTTTATTAATTCTTTCCCGACTTGATAAAACTGTTCTTAAATATGATTTAATTAATTTATCAGAAATTACAAAGTCAATAATGAAAGATTTAGAAGCTACCGACTCGAAACGCAAAATCGAGCTAATTTTAATGGATAATATTAAGGTCACTGGTGATAAAAGTTTACTAGTAGTCTTACTGGAGAATTTGTTAGGCAATGCATGGAAGTACAGTAGTAAATGTCAGAAAACAATTATTGAGTTTGGTACTACGTTAGTTAAAGGCGAGAGAGTCTTATATATAAAAGATAATGGAGCAGGTTTTGATAGTTCTAATGCAAATAATCTATTTACCCCATTTACTCGATTTCACAGAAATGATGAATTCTCTGGTACAGGAATCGGGCTTGCGACAGTTCGTAGAATTATAAATCGACACAATGGAAAAATTTGGGCAGTTAGTAAAGTAAATGAGGGCGCAACATTTTATTTTTCCATACCGGATATAAGTGAAAGTTGAATTAATCAGTTTAGTTAATACTATAAAGATAAATAAAAATTATGTTGGATAAAAATAAAATAAAAGAGACCACTTGCCACACTTTAATAGGATTTTTTTCAAGTAATGGTATTTTTTGATTAGATATTAATGTTGGATCAGGTTTAGTTAAGGCTGATGTAAATTCTGATAATAAACCAAATCTATATTGTGGTTGTATTTTAACAGCTTTTTCTAGGGCTTTATCAACCCACTCTGGTAGTTCTTTAGTATAGTTACGAGCTGAGATATAACTTACTTTTCCTAAATTTCGGGCAGATAATTCCTTGCCGTAGGGTAATTTTCCAGTTAATAATTCATATGCAATGACCCCTAAAGAAAATATATCGGAGCGTTTACTACCTATATCGCCAGTATGATATTCAGGTGCAGTATAATTTATTGTACCAAGAATATTATTGGATTCGATTGGTTTCGTAATTTCTTCAATA
Organism: Thiohalomonadales bacterium; assembly: GCA_048060815.1. Classification (GTDB taxonomy): domain Bacteria; phylum Pseudomonadota; class Gammaproteobacteria; order UBA6429; family Thiohalophilaceae; genus CAYQUC01. The sequence continues at coordinate 3,974 of JBGMQW010000023.1, forward strand.
CCGGCTATTTTTGTTGAACCAAAATCAATTATTTTTAAAGAGCCGTGTTCATCAATGATAATATTTTCTGGTTTTAAATCCTGATGGATCATTTCAAGACGATGAAATGCGCGTAAACCGCGTGAGATTTGAATAATGAAATTACGAGTTTGAGTTAAAGTTGATTGTGGCAGGTCATCCATCCATTGTCGTAGTGTCATACCTTCAATGAATTCCGCAATATAATATAATGCGGTGCGCTTTTTTTCTACATCACATACTTTCATTACATGTGGATTATTAATACGTCGTCCAATCCATTCTTCATGTAAAAACTGATTAATATATTCAGCATCATCGTTATAATTTACTGAAGGTGCTTTTAAGACAAGTTTTTTATTTTTATCTGTATCTTGTACCAGGTAAACTTCTGTACGTTTTGTCGAGAATAGTTGGCGAAGAACTTTATAACCATCGAGCTTCATACCTGGTTCCAAAGGTGGAGGAAATGGTAATTTGGTTAAAGTATCATAAAATTCTTTTTCATTTTTATGAGGTAAGCTAATTATACGGATGATTTGGCATGTTAAATTATCATCACTGTTATGATTTATTGCCAGTTCTATAATATTTTCTACTATTTTATTTAGATCATTAATATTTACATTAACAGTATTTTTAATTTCTTTATCTGTTACAAACTCAAAAACACCATCAGTTAACATGATAAAAATGTCATTGCTTTCTAATGATATTTTTTTATAATCAATATCAAGGTGTAATTGGATGCCCATTGCACGAGCTAAATAAGTTTTACCTTTTTCAACGGTAATTCTATGGTCTTGTGTTAATAGCTGCAGTTCGTTATTGCGAAGACGATATATTCGAGTATCACCAACATGAAACATATACGCAGTGTTGGATTTAAATACCAGCGTACTAATTGTGGTGACCATACCTTTATTGCTACCATATTCACGTTGTCCGGTTCCATGTAACCAGTGATTAAGCGCAGAAAGTATTTTATGGGATGAAGTTTTTACTGCCCAACTTTCGGGAGTACTGTAATAATCATTCAAGAATCCGGAAACACAAGCTTCACTGGCTTCTTTACCTGCATCACTACCACTCATGCCATCGGCAATGACTGCCGCGATACCTTTTGTAGTTAACAGTGGTTCATCCGGACAGCGTACTCCACAAGCATCTTCATTTTGAGGTTTTGTGCCTGCAATACTTTTTGAAGCAAATTCAATAGCCAGATTCATATATTATTCCTGAAACTTCTTTTAGAATATTTTTCACCGATAGCAGCGAGCCTTAATGCAATGACAAAAGTACAAAACTGCCGAAGGAAAAATTCTCAATTTATTAAGTTGTTCAAACATTTTATACCATGTGTTAGTGGGTTATCGAGTAACATAGAGAAATGACTATGCAATCTAACTAACTTGTTGATTATATTAAAATATAATTACGTTACTCTGCACTATATTAGTGCATTATGATATAACTTCAGTTAAAATTAAATGATTATTGAATGATCTTCTATACACTATAAATTTTTATTTAGCCTAACTTAAAGCTACGAAAATATTTAACTTTAGTTGTGTATTAAGTACTTAAATTATTGAAGAAGTTGGATGCCTTAGCTTGATGCACGTATTTTAAAAACGCACCAAATTAGTGCGTTATTATAACTTATGGTCTTCAATTTAAATTCTTAGTAGACGAATAAATTTTAATAAAAACAGTATCTTATTAGTCATTTAAGCGATTCCTAATATTCTGGCACGGTAGTTGCTCTATGGGATAAAATAAGATTTAGGTATTAAGCTTTTTCATTTGTGGAGCATGTGATGAAAGAAAAATTGGTGGTAATTGGTAACGGAATGGCGGGTATGCGTACCCTCGAAGAATTATTAAAATTAACCGATGATGATTATGACATCACAGTGTTTGGTGCTGAGCCTTATGGAAACTACAACCGCATTATGCTTTCTCCAGTATTAGCTGGTGAAAAGACCATAGATGAAATCATGCTCAATGATGAACAATGGTATATCGACAATAATGTTACTTTACATAAAGGCAAGGAAGTAACCAAGATCGATCGCGTTAATCGTAAAGTGATTGCTTCCGATGGCACCACTGAAAGTTATGACCGATTATTAATTGCGACTGGTTCAAATCCGTTTATTATTCCCGTTCCTGGACATGAGCTTGATGGTGTCATCAGTTTCAGGGATATCCATGATGTAGATTTAATGCTGGCAGCATCGAAAAAACACAAACACGCAGTTGTAATAGGTGGTGGACTGTTAGGCTTAGAAGCGGCTAATGGTCTCAAAGAACAAGGAATGAATGTTACCGTCATTCATTTAATGGATATCTTGATGGAACGTCAACTGGATCCGGTTGCTGCTGGTTTATTAAAAAAATCACTGGAAGATCGCGGTCTTAACTTCTTGATGGAAGCAAATACCGAAGCCATTATTGGTAAAGATCGTGTTGAGAAAGTTCGTTTTAAAGATGGTACAGAAATTTATGCTGATCTGGTTGTGATGGCTGTCGGTATAAAACCCAATTATGCACTCGCAGAAAAAGCCGGAATTCATTGTGAACGTGGTATTGTCGTTAATGATACGATGCAGACCTTTGATCCACGTATTTACTCAGTTGGAGAATGTGCACAGCATCGGGGCGTGGCATATGGTTTGGTAGCACCATTATTTGAAATGGCAAAAGTATGTGCTAACCATCTTGCCAAACACGGAATTGGTCGTTACGAAGGCACTGTTACCTCAACGAAGTTAAAGGTAACCGGTATTGATTTATTTTCAGCAGGTGATTTTACCGGAGATGATAAGACTGAAGAGTTGGTTTTCCAGGATGCTGCCCGCGGTGTATATCGAAAAATTGTTGTACAGGATAATCGCATTAAGGGTGCGGTGATGTATGGTGATACGATTGATGGCACCTGGTATTTTGATCTGATGCGTGATGATACTGATATTTCAGAATTTCGTGAGAATTTATTGTTCGGACAAGCTCATCTTGGTGACTCGGGTCACGGCGAAGAAAATCGTGTCGTGGCACTTTCCGACAGTGCAGAAATTTGTGGTTGTAATGGTGTGTGTAAAGGCGACATTGTTAAAGCCATTGTTGATAAAAAATTATTCACTCTTGATGATGTGCGCGCACATACGAAAGCATCGAGTTCTTGTGGTTCCTGTACTGGATTAGTCGAAGCATTATTAGCGCATACCGTTGGTGGTGATTATTCTGTTGCACCACATTTAAAACCACTTTGTCCTTGTACTGAACACAATCATGACCATGTACGTGCAACTATTCAAAATAATAAATTAAAATCTGTTCGAGCAGTGATGGATACTCTAGAGTGGGATACTCCCGATGGTTGTAGCAAGTGTCGGCCGGCATTGAACTATTATGTTTTATGTGCCTTTCCTGATGCTAAAAGTGATGATTATCAATCACGTTTTATTAACGAACGTAAACATGCCAATATTCAAAAAGATGGGACTTATTCTGTAATACCGCGTATGTGGGGTGGAGGTACAACACCTGATGAGTTACGTGCGATTGCCGATGTTGCCGAAAAATTTAAAGTTAAAACAGTGCACGTTACCGGTGGACAAAGAATCGCGATGTATGGTTTAACCAAAGAAGAATTACCCGAAATTTGGGGTGATTTAAGTAAGGCTGGTTTAGTTTCAGGTCATGCTTATGGTAAAGCCTTACGCACGGTAAAAACCTGCGTTGGAAAAGAGTGGTGTCGTTTCGGAACACAAGACTCAACCCAACTTGGTATCGATCTTGAAAAAATGACCTGGGGTTCCTGGACTCCACATAAATATAAAATGGCGGCATCCGGTTGTCCGCGTAACTGTGCAGAAGCCACCATTAAAGATTTTGGGGTAGTGTGTGTTGATTCCGGTTATGAATTACACGTTGGTGGCAATGGCGGCATTAAAGTTCGGGTGACGGATTTGTTATGTAACGTAGAAACGTCAGATGATGTTTTAGAATATGCTGCTGCCTTTATGCAACTTTACCGTGAAGATGCACATTATCTTGAACGAACAGCACCCTGGATCGAACGAGTTGGTCTGGCTTATGTGAAAGAGAAAATGGTTGAGAATGATGATAATCGTAAAATATTAGCTGAGCGATTCCATTTTTCACAAAAATTTTCTCAAGATGATCCGTGGACTGAACGTGCTCAAGGTACCGATGCACATGAATTTGTAGCAATGAAGAAGCTGGGGTAAATATAAATGACCAAACAAAACTGGATTGAAATTGGTACCCTGGAAGAAATTCCTAAATTAGGTGCACGTGTTATAGAAACAAAAGATGGTGACATTGCAGTGTTTCGTACAGCCGATGATGAAGTGTTTGCATTACGTGATGAATGTCCGCATAAACAAGGACCGTTATCGCAGGGAATAGTACATGGTAAAAAAGTTGCTTGCCCGATGCACGATTGGAAAATTCAATTAGAATCTGGTGAAGCAGTAGCACCCGATGAAGGTTGCGCTGCAAGTTACCCTGTAAAAAATGAAAATGGTAAATTATTGTTGTCTTTAATTGCTAATGAAGGTTGTCCTGATAAATAAAAATTATCCGCAAAGTTACTTAGTGTCTCTGCGGTAAAAATATAATAAAGAGGTTGGTTGTGAGTCATTTTTTAGATCGATTGAAATTTTTTACAAAAGTTAAAGAATCATTTTCGGATGGTCATGGCATATTAACTAACGAAGACCGGAATTGGGAAGACGCGTATAGACGACGCTGGCAGTTTGATAAAGTAGTTCGTTCAACTCATGGTGTAAATTGTACCGGCGGTTGTTCATGGAATATTCATGTTAAAAATGGTCTGGTTGCATTTGAAATGCAAGCAACCGATTACCCTCGTACACGACCTGATCTACCAAACCATGAACCACGTGGTTGTCAACGTGGTGCAAGTTACTCCTGGTATCTTTATAGTCCTCATCGAGTTAAACATCCTCTTATTCGTGGTCGTTTATTAGAATTATATCGTGCTGAACGTGAAACCGGAAAAGACCCGGTCGAAGCCTGGGAAGCAATTCAAAGTGATCCAGCTAAACGTAAACGTTATACTGCAGTTCGTGGTCTTGGTGGTTTTGTTCGCATAACCTGGGACGAAGTAAACGACATTACAGTCGCTGCAAATATTTATACCATTAAAAAATACGGTCCGGATCGAGTTATGGGGTTCTCACCAATCCCTGCGATGTCAATGATAAGTTATGCTGCCGGAACACGATATTTGTCATTGATTGGTGGTGTACCATTAAGTTTTTACGATTGGTATTGTGATTTACCGCCTTCATCACCACAAGTCTGGGGCGAACAAACAGACGTACCCGAAGCGGCTGATTGGTATAACTCTGGTTATATTATTGTCTGTGGTGCGAACCTGCCAATGACTAGAACACCCGATGCGCATTTTTATACAGAAGTACGATACAAAGGCACCAAAATAGTGTCAATGGCACCGGATTATGCTGAGTATGTTAAATTTGCTGATCTTTGGATGCCCGTAAAACAAGGCACTGATGCTGCCGCATTCCTGGCTATGGCACACGTTGCATTAAAAGAATTTGTTATTGATAATCCAACGCCGTATTTTATGGAGTACATGAGTAAATATACCGATATGCCGGTATTAGTCACTTTACGTGAACATAATGGACATTATACCAGTGATCGATTCTTACGCGCTTCCGATTTTGAAAGTAGTCTGGGTGAAGAAAATAATCCGGATTGGAAAACAATCGTTATTGATGAAGCTGGTAATATGGTTGTACCGAATGGTTCAGTGGGATTCCGTTGGGGTGAAGAGGGTAAATGGAATATCCTGCCGAAAAATGCCAAAGACCAATCCGAAATATCCGCGTTATTAAGTATTATTGATAACAGGGATGAAGTTATTTCTGTTGCGTTCCCGCATTTTGAAGCTGCAGCAGAACGGGTATTAAATCGAAATATTCCAGTTAAAAAAATAATAATTAGTGGTAAAGAAACCTATGTCGCGACCGTATTTGATCTACAAGTGGCACAATACGGAATAGATCGAGGCCTTGGTGGTGGCAATGTTGCAACATCGTATGAAGATAAAGTTGCTTATACACCGGGCTGGGCATCAAAAGTCTGTGGAATTAAAGCAGCTGATTTAATTCGGACTGGTCGTGAGTTTGCGGATAATGCCGCAAAAACTCAGGGTAAGTCGATGGTGATACTCGGAGCGGGTATTAATCACTGGTATCACAATGATATGGCGTATCGCGCCATTATGAATTTATTACATATCTGTGGTTGTGTTGGACAATCCGGAGGTGGTTGGGCACATTATGTCGGGCAGGAAAAACTTCGTCCTCAAGCCGGTTGGGCACCAATCGCATTTGCGTTAGACTGGCAACGCCCACCACGTCAAATGAATGGAACCTCTTTCTTTTATTTCCATACTGACCAATGGCGTTATGAAAAACTAAATGCCGATGAATTATTAGCAGATACTGCCAAAGCAAAAAATAAAGGATACACACTGGCCGATTATAATGTTGCATCGCAACGCATGGGTTGGTTGCCATCTGCACCACATTTTAATAAAAATCCGATGGACCTGGTAGATGAAGCAGAACAAGCTGGTGCTAAAAATGATCAAGAAGTTATCGATTATACTGTCAAACTATTAAAAGACGGTGATATGAAGTTTGCTGTTGAAGATGTTGATGCTGAAGAAAATTTCCCGCGTAATCTATTTGTCTGGCGTTCGAATTTATTAGGAACCAGTGCCAAAGGCCATGAATATTTTTTAAAACATTTTCTAGGCGCACAAAACGGTGTAATGGAACAAGGATTAGAAGGTAAAGAATGTTCTGAAGTAAAGTGGCATGAAGAAGCACCAACCGGAAAACTGGATTTATTAGTTGATATTAATTTTCGGTTAAATTCTACAGGCGCTTATTCTGATATCGTGCTTGCGACAGCAACCTGGTATGAAAAAAATGATTTAAACACTACCGATATGCACCCATTCATTCACCCGTTAACTGAAGCCGTGAATCCGGGCTGGGAAAGTCGTAGTGACTGGCAAATTTTTAAAGGGCTCGCAAAATCATTTTCAGCTTTAGCTGAGAAACATCTCGGTATCCGAAAAGATTTAGTATCATTTCCAATGATGCACGATAGCCCATCAGAATTAGGACAGGCGTTAGAAGTAAAAGACTGGAAGAAAGGGGAGTGCGAGGCCATACCCGGTAAAACAATGCCAAACTTTAAAGTGATCGAACGAGACTTTGCCAGCACTTATAAGAAATTTACCGCACTTGGACCGTTAATGCCGAAGTTAGGTAATAATGTTAAGGGTATTGATTGGGATACAACAGAAGAATATGAACATCTAAAATTAATAAATTATACTATAAAAGAAGAAGGTTTAACAAAAGGTATGCCTTCACTGGAAGATGATCTACATGCCTGTGAAACCATTCTGGCTATGGCGCCTGAAACTAATGGTGAAGTTGCTTATAAATCCTGGACCGCCTTAAGCAAAAAAACTGGACAGGATCATACTCACCTAAGTGCTGCTCGACGTACTGATAAAATTACATTTGATGATATTAAAGCACAACCGCGTAAAATTATTACTGCTCCCACCTGGAGTGGTATTGAATCTGAAGAAGTCAGTTATACCGCTGGTTATACAAATATCCATGAGCACATCCCTTTTCGAACCTTGACTGGTCGTGCTCAGTTTTATCAGGATCATGAATGGATGCTGGATTTTGGAGAAGGCTTTTGTGCTTATCGACCACCCGTTGATCTGAAAGCGACAGCAGCAGTAGCCGAAAGACTTAAGGGTAAAAAACATCTTACATTGAACTGGATCACGCCGCATAGCAAGTGGGGAATTCACAGTACCTATAACGATAATTTACGAATGTTAAATTTATTCCGTGGTGGTCCTACCGTCTGGATTTCAGAACCTGATGCCAGATCAATCGGGCTTGAAGATAATGATTGGATAGAAGCGTTAAACGGTAATGGTGCAACTGTAGCGCGTGTTGTAGTAAGCCAAAAAGTCCCGGATGGCATGGCGATGATGTATCACGCCCAGGAAAAAATCATTAATGTTCCGGGCTCACCAACGACGGGTAAACGTGGTGGTATATTAAATAGTGTCACTCGTACAGTCGTTAAACCAACGCACATGATTGGCGGTTATGCTCAATTATCATATGGTTTTAACTATTACGGTACAGTCGGGTCACAACGTGATGAATATGTCCTTATTCATAAGATAGAAGATAAAGATGTGGATTGGCTGGAACGTCCATTAACAAAAGAACGTGAAGAAAATCCGAATCCTGTTGGTGTGAAGTAACCGATAATAAGAGAGATATTTAGATGAAAATAAGAGCACAATTTGCATTAATTTTTAACCTCGATAAATGTATCGGTTGTCATACCTGTTCAGTTACCTGTAAAAATGTCTGGACCAGTCGTAAAGGAGTTGAGTACGTCTGGTTTAATAATGTCGAGAGTAAACCTGGAATTGGTTATCCGATGAACTGGGAGAATCAGGAAAAATGGAATGGGGGTTGGGAATTAAAGAAAGGTAAACTTGAATTAAAATCCGGCACCCGTGGTAAACGTCTGATGAATATTTTCGCCAATCCGGATTTACCCGAAATCGATGATTACTACGAACCTTTTACATACGATTATGGCCATTTACAAACAGCACCATTATCTGAGGCCGCACCAACGGCACGACCCCGTTCACAAATCGATGGCAGTCGAATGGAAAAAATATCCTGGGGACCAAACTGGGAAGATGATATGGCCGGGGAATTTCATAAACGTTCAAAAGATTCAAACTTTAAAAATTTTGAACAAACAGAAAAGCAGATTTATGCCGATTTTGAACATACCTTCCATATGTATTTGCCACGAATTTGTAACCACTGTGCAAATCCGTCGTGCGTTGCTTCGTGTCCATCAGGTGCTATGTATAAACGTGAAGAAGACGGAATCGTATTGGTCGATCAGGATAAATGTCGTGGTTGGCGTATGTGCGTTAGTAGTTGCCCCTATAAAAAAGTATTTTATAATTGGGAATCTGGTAAAGCAGAAAAATGCATTGCCTGTTATCCCCGAGTTGAAGCTGGTTTACCAACAATATGTTCGGAGTCTTGTGTCGGACGAATCCGATATAATGGTGTGATGTTATATGATGCTGATAAAATTGAAGAAATGGCATCAATGGAAAACGAACAGGATTTGTATCAAGCTCAACTTGATATATTCCTCGATCCAAACGATCCAGAAGTAATTGCGCAAGCACGTAAAGACGGTGTTGATGAAAACTGGTTATTGGCTGCTCAAAAATCACCTATTTATAAAATGGCAGTAGATTGGAAAGTTGCACTACCATTACACCCTGAATTTAGAACCTTACCAATGGTCTGGTACGTTCCACCCTTGGCACCGGTACAATCTCAAATTGATCAAGGTAATCTTCCGACAGAAGCAGATGGAATGATTCCTAAGGCTGAAGCCATGCGTATGCCAATTAAGTATCTAGCTAATATGTTCACCGCTGGTAAAGAAGAACCTATTGAACTTGCAATAAACAGATTGATAGCAATGCGCAGTTACCAACGCTCGGTTCACATAGAGAAAAAGCCCAATCTTGAAATACTGGATCGAGTAGGCTTAACCGTAGACCAGGTTGAAGATATGTATCGTTATATGGCGATTGCTAATTATGAAGATAGGTTTGTAATACCAACAGCAAAAAATGAAACCAAACTGGATGATTATCATAGCTTTCAGGGTGAGAATGGGTTTAGTTTTGGTAATACCAGCTCTACCGGCATCGGTCGTACTTCGTTGTTTCCAGAACGTCGAAATGAAAGTATGGAGTCTCTGGTTTATGTTGCGCCACCAAAACCACGTAAAAAGAAAACTGCAAAAACTTCTGATATTGAATAATGAGTTGTAATTTATAGAATGCGTGTATTTAAAGTATTATCAGTGTTACTGGATTATCCGGAAGTAGAAGTCTATCAGCACTTAAATGATATTTCTGAGGAAGTTCAGAATTTAACAGGTATATCTGAAACTGAACGAAAAACTTTGTTTGACTTTATTTACTGGTTACAAAGTCAGGATATTATCGAATTGCAAGGTCTATATGTACAAACATTTGATCTCACTGCTGAACACAGTTTACATTTGACGCATCATTTATTTGGTGATGATCGTGGACGTGGCCCCGCCCTGGTTGATTTGGGTGAATTTTATAAAGAAACCGGTTGGGTTCCTGATGATAAGGAACTACCGGATTATTTACCATTAATTCTGGAGTTTGTTTCAACTCAGGATGAAATGGCAGCAAAGTTATTTTTAAACGATGCTGTAAAAGTAGTTACACAATTAGCGACGAACCTGGAACAAGCGGATAGTGAATATGCTAAATTATTACGCTTAATTGAACAGCGTAGTAATTTAGTACCAACAATATAATGAAATAAAATGAAGTATTGGAGTTTTAAATGAATTGGCATAATTTTTTATATGGTGTGTATCCCTATATTGCGCTGACTATATTTTTATTAGGTAGCTTATTACGATTTGATCGTGAACAATACACCTGGAAAAGTGATTCCAGCCAGTTATTGTCAAAAAAACATCTTCGTCTAGCTAGTAATTTATTTCATATTGGAATTATTGCAATATTTTTTGGGCATCTGGCCGGGTTAGTTATACCACCAACAGTATTTAATGCTTTGGGAATTTCAGATATGGATCATCAATACATTGCCATTATTGCAGGTACAGTATTTGGCAGTCTTTGTTTAGTAGGTTCTGTTATGTTATTGCTTCGCAGAATGTTTGTACGCCGGGTTCGGGTGAATAGTCGTTTTATGGATTTCTTTATCTTATTCTGGTTATTGGTGACGTTGATTTTGGGTTTAAGCACAATACCCACCTCTATTCATCATGCACAAGCAAATGATCCCGGGACTATGTTATTACTAGCTGAGTGGGTACGAAGTGTTTTGAGTTTTCAAGCAGATGCAACAATATTGACAAATGTTGATACTATATTTAAAGTACATTTATTTTTTGGTATGACGGTATTTCTATTATTCCCGTTTAGTCGCCTTGTTCACATCTGGAGTGCGCCTTTCGGGTATTTAGTACGTTCATATCAAATTGTACGCACTAAACGGCAAAATTCAATCTAACATACTTCACGTTAACTAAACGGAATATAATTATGCGTTATCGAAATATGCAAACTAAAGAATTAAATGTTAATGGCAATATCGTATTAACAGACAGTGAAGGATATATTGTTGATAGTGACGAGTGGTCTGAAGGTTTTGTTACTGCATTAGCGAATTCCGAAAATCTGGAATTAACCGATGAACATTTTGAAGTGGTGAAGTTCTTACGTGCGTATTATGAGTTACATCGTGTGCAATGCGAAGTTCGTAAAATTGTAAAACACTTTAAAAAATACTGGGATGCAGAAAAAGCTACAAGTAGCTATTTGCATCTAATATTTCCTCGAGGTGGACCACAAAAGCAAGGTAATCGTCTTGCCGGTTTGTTAAGAACAAAAGGCGAGCACTAATCATCCGAAGGAAGATTAGGCATATTTAATTAATTTTAAAAAATCAAGTACACTATCTTAAGAGGGTACATACTCTCGGTAATTACATTTCAATTATTTTATTATCAACTCTTAATTAGTCTACACTTAATTTCAAATGTCAAAAAAAGTAAAAACAACTTGTCCATATTGTGGTGTTGGCTGTGGTGTATTAGCTGAACTTGATGATGAAGGTAAGGTCACAATCAAGGGCGATCCTGATCATCCCTCAAATTTCGGTCGACTATGTTCCAAAGGTGCTGCACTTGCAGATACCATATCGTATGATGGCCGGCTATTGTATCCGGAAATAAATGGTGAAACTGAAAACTGGAGCAATGCACTTAATCATATTGCAATGAAACTTAACGATACGATAACTCGCTATGGTGCAGATTCTGTAGCCTTTTATGTTTCAGGGCAATTACTCACAGAAGATTATTATGTCGCCAATAAACTCATGAAAGGTTTTATTGGCAGTAATAATATTGATACCAATTCACGTTTATGTATGTCATCTGCTGTAGCAGGTTACAAACGCGCTTTTGGAAGTGATTCAGTTCCATGCGCATATGAAGATCTGGAGCGGGCAAAATTAATTGTTCTGGTTGGCTCTAATACCGCCTGGTGTCATCCTGTATTATTTCAAAGAATTAAACAAGCGAAACTGGACAATCCTGACCTGATGGTTGTTGTGATCGATCCACGAAAAACAGCTACTTGTGATATTGCCGATTTACATTTAGCAATTTTATCAGGAACCGATGATATTTTATTTAATGGTTTATTAGTTTATTTGAATTCTCGAAATGAGGGTAATAATTTATTTATTTCTCACTACACAGAAGGGCTTGAAGAAACAATTTCAGAGGCTTTAAAGAATGCACCGGATATTAACACGGTTTCAGAATTATGTGGCTTGGATAGTAAGTTTGTTGCTGAGTTTTATCGTTTATTTTCAAAAACCGAAAGAGTGGTTACAGTCTTTTCTCAAGGAATTAATCAATGGTCGTATGGTACTGATCGTGTTTCTGCCATTATTAATTGTCATTTATATACCGGACGAATTGGGCGACCGGGTATGGGACCATTTTCATTTACCGGTCAACCTAATGCTATGGGGGGAAGAGAAGTTGGTGGATTGTCAAACCAGCTCGCCGCCCATATGGCAATTGAAAATGAATCACATCGTGAACTTGTAAAAGAGTTTTGGCAGTGTTCGTCAATTTCTGATAAAGAAGGACTAAAAGCAGTTGATTTATTTCAGGCCGTTCATGAGGGGCGAATAAAAGCCTTGTGGATTATCGCAACAAATCCTGCTGTTAGTATGCCAAATGCTGATTTTGTTCGTGAAGCACTTTCAAAATGCGAGTTTTTAATAGTCTCAGATTGTATGCGTAATACCGATACAACTTTATATGCTGACGTACTATTACCATCACAAACCTGGGGTGAACGTGATGGCACTGTGACAAACTCGGAAAGACGTATATCGAGACAACGTCAATTCTTACCAATACCCGGTGAAGCAAAACCTGACTGGCAAATATTATCCGAAGTTGCAAATAAAATGGGCTTTAATAAAGAATTTAACTATTTAACATCATTTGATGTCTTTAAAGAACACGCAGCATTATCGGGTTATAAAAATAATGGTTCACGACATTTTGATATTAGTTATTTTGAGAAAATATCAGAAGACGAATTCTGGAGTATTAATCCTGTTCAATGGCCGGTAACTAAAGAAATTAATACAGGAACAACAAGATTATTTTCGGATGGTAAATATTTTACTGAAAATAAGTTGGCACGATTTATTCCTGTAGAAAATCATAGACCGGCAAATATATGTTCAGAGAAATATCCATTAATTTTAAATACCGGAAGAATTCGTGATCAATGGCATACTATGACCCGAACCGGGAAATCTGCGACATTATCGGCGCACACAATTGAACCTTATATTGAGATTCATCCGTCTGATGCAAACGAAAATAATATTAAAGATAAAGATCTCGTTACGGTGTCGAGTGAATGGGGATGCATTATTGTTCGTTCACTTATTTCAAACAATCAACGTACTGGTACCGTTTTTATACCAATGCATTGGAATAATCAATTTGCAAGTAAATCGTATTCGAGTGCATTGGTTAATCCAGCAGTCGATCCAATTTCAGGTCAACCTGAATTTAAACATACTCCTATTAAATTAAAAGTTTATAAACCAGCCTGGTATGGGTTTATATTGTCTCGTAGGAAATTATCGATTCACAATTCAAGTTATTGGGCAGTTACACGGGGTCGAGGACTCTGGCGTTATGAAATAGCTGGCGACGATAAACCACAAGATTGGGCTTCATGTGCTCGAAGTTTGTTGTGTCAACATGCGGCTAAAGTAGAGTGGGTTGAATATTTCGATTCTGCTATTACTCGTTACAGGGGGGCAAGAATCGAAAATGGTCACTTGGAGAGTTGTATTTTTATCGGCCCGGATTTTAACTTACCAGAACGTGATTGGTTAGCAAATTTATTTACTAAAAGTAATTTAAGTGAAAATGAACGAAATAGTGTATTAACAGGCAAGCCGGTAAAAGGGCAAAAGGATGCTGGAAAAATTATTTGTGCTTGTTTTAATGTTGGGATTAATACTATTAAAACCGCAATAGAAGCTCAAGATCTTATGAGTATTAATGAAATTGGGGAAATTTTAAAAGCTGGAACAAATTGTGGATCATGTATACCGGAATTATCACAAATATTAGATAATACTAAGATAAAAGATTAATTATCTATTTACTACTTAGACGGTCTTTTTTCTTTTAACGCGGAGAGCATTTTTTCAATATATTCAATATTTTTTATGTTGCTTGATTTAGGTTCGTTTAAGCTTGTTTTTTTAAATCCTGGTTTAGTATTTGATTTTTTTGTTTTAGATAAGACAGTTACTTTTGGTTTAGAAACAGTTCGTGGTTTAAATGTGACAGATGTTTTATGAATATCGATGGCCTTCGCAGTTGGTTTGTAATTGTTTGATATCATTACCGGGTCATCAATTATAGCGATTAAGTTCTTGTTGTTGACTTTCAAATGATCGATAGGCGCGTCAAGATCTTTTGTTGTTGATACATTCTTAATAGTTGTAATTAAATAATTAATTTCTTTTACATCATATGTTGTTGTTGCATCTGACTTTATTGAATATTTAACATCAAATTCATATTTAACACGCGAGCCTTTGTTGTCAGGGAATATTCTAACACGTAGCGGTATAATTTCTTTGCGGTAACTACTTTTAAGCTCGAAAATTCCAAAAATCATGCCTTTTTCCTGGAAAGAGTTTTTGCTATAAAGCCCTAGTTTGTGTTCAAAGTTATCAAATACTTCATCATCACTATTTCGAACAACAATTTCACCTGATATAAATAAAAGACGCTCCATCGTTAAATCAATATTTTTAAATATTTGTTCAACATCTTTTTGTAATTTTTCTGGTGTATCTAATGTTTTTATATTGCTAAATCGACCTTTCGCATGAGAAATATAAAGTGATTTAGGTGGATGTACTGTTACTACTTTAAACAAACCAAAATTATCTGTTTTTATTTCAATATTAATTGATGATATAACTTTTGTTAAATGAGGTTTTCCTGAAGCTGATAATTTACCATTGAGATATTGAATTTTAATACTGTTGTTATCGGAAATGATTGCTTCAAAACCAGAAATATTTTCTGAAATATCTTCAATTGCAGAATAAAAGTTTGGATAGCGGGAAAGTTTACTTATATTTTGTTGTAATGCTTCCATTATTAGTCGGTTATTAATTTCGTTTCCTGACTCGTCAACACTAACAAGCTTAAAAACTTTCGATTCTGTACTACTAATTAGGTGGCTGACTTTATTTTGATTTAATCCAGCACAAGAAGATAATACTATAGTTGATAATAGAATAATGAATAAGCTTTTGAAAAATTTTGAGTTAATTATTAACATATCTTCCCTGATTATAAACATACATAATATTTGAGAATGTATCCTATTTTAGGTGTAATTCGTGAATAATCAATCCAGCCCTTTTAATAGTATCATTTATAACTTTTATACACTGTAATGTATGTTGAGCATTTAATCATTATTAATTAATATTATTTACAGATTTAATATTATGTTAAATATGGATAAAATACACAATTGTGTTTTAGCACTGATATAAAGATAGCATCATGTTGATTAATTTATATATTATTACAAATAATCTATTGTTTATTGATAAACAGTAAATCATTAATTATTAATATTCTTATTTGGTTATAAGATACAGTAGGCTCTTTAGGTTTGGGGAATTAAATATTCAGAAAAAGACAATCAGATTTATTGAAAAAATATCAAACTGAAATGGTGGATAACATAACATATTATTTAAATTCAAATATTCGATTTGGATTAATGTTTACTGGCTACTAACAAGGCGTTAGGAATAATACTTTTTATCATTGTTGGCAATTCAAGACAGATTCCAGGCTGGTTACGGACACTGACCCAGAGTAAATTTAGTTTTACATTTAAATCTATAAATACAACATATTTATTGTATTGTGTAAAAAGTAGATTCAATGAATTAATAGTTTCTAAAAAATCAATTTTGTCTGATTTATTAAGGCCTGGAATTAACATCATAAAATCTGAAAGAAGATTCCCGTGTTCATCATGAGTCGGTACTCGTTTCCAAAGAGGTTCGTTGGGATATATTTCGAGAGACTGTTTTATGGTCGAGTTATTAATAGAGGAAATTGTTGGCATAGTAACTCATTCGACATTATAAAAGTGACGATAACCACTTTATAATAGCTGATTTCGTTGTGCTTAGCCCCTTATATTTCAATTGTTTGTTAGTCATTGAGTTTATTGCATTTATTATACTCTGAATTTCAATTTTATCGAGTTCCTGAATATTATATAAATAAGTACGTATAGTGAATATCGCGCATTTAATTTCAGGTAAACCAGTAATTGTTTGTCGTTCAACGCGTAAAAACAGACACGGTTGTTCTGGGTTAAATATTCGACCATATACTATTTTTTTATTATTTTTTAACGAGGTTCCCTGATTATCAGGATGATGGTTTAATTCATTATCAGAGCAAATTCCCCATGCAAAACGTACATACGGACCTTTATATATCATTGCGTTAATTATCGCTTTTGAATTTTTTATAATTGTTTCAATCCCGGCTACTTCTTGATGGATAGTACTAAAATTTTTACCAATCTTGCCTGGTGCAGACCAAAAATTTGGAGCCATTAAATGTAAACAGGATATATGATCATCTTCTGTTATAATTGCTATGTCTTCTTGAACTTGCATCATTACAGCATCAAATAAATTTGTGTAGTTTAGTGATTCAAAACTCAAAATCTCAAAGTTATTTGATAGTAAAATATCATCATTTGTTAGTTTACATTTAAATAATAAATTATTATTTTTCTGTGAAAGAGTGAAAAATTGAGGATGTTCATCACATAATGTATTGATAAGAAAACGAGTTACGTGTTGTTGTGAATTTGAAAAATTATCACTACAAAAATATTTCGTTAATAACTCGTTGTGAGCATTCAGTTTGTTTTGTCTATAGTGTGAGAATTGTTGATCAATTTGAAATACATAATTATCCTGGTCTTGGTTCCCAAAATCTTGCTTTAGTGAAAATAAACCGGGTTTAACTTCGTATTTACCATTAACCAAAGGAAAGTATTTTGCGATTTTTCGGGTTGCGAAGGAGTTATGCATATATTATTTACATCCATTAAATTATATTTAAAACGAGTTTACTCAAGTATTAAAAATACAGCAATGTACTGTTACACTACTACTATATGTTAAAAATAGATTTATTTAAAATTTTAAGTGATGGTCAGTTTCATTCAGGAACAGACTTGGGTGCACAATTATTTTGCAGCCGTAGTGCAATATGGAAAGCCATAAATGCGTTAAAAAAAGACTATAGTGTGACTATTTACTCTGTACGAGGACGAGGTTATTGCCTAAGTAATAGCATAGAGTTATTGGATGTCGATTTAATAAAAAATAGTCTTTCTGATAATTCACGGAAAATAATCAACAAAATGGATGTTTTTTTTAACATTGATTCAACAAATGATTATTTAATCGCAGAAACAAAGTTAAATAAATATAATAAGTCAATCTGCCAGGTATGCCTGGCTGAGTTCCAGTCAAAAGGGAAAGGTAGGCGTGGTAAAACATGGGTTTCACCAATGAGTGGAAATTTGTATTGTTCGTTATCATGGAATTTTAACAAGAGTTTCCAGGAACTCGCTGGTTTGAGTATTGCAATCTCGGTTGGAATTGCAAGAATGCTCGAACAAATGGGTGTTCAAGGTATCGAACTTAAATGGCCAAATGATATATTATGGCAAGGTAAAAAATTATTAGGGGTGTTACTTGAAATGCACGGTGAAACATCCGGACCTTGCACAACGATAATTGGAATTGGGCTTAATTTTAACATGTCAAATTCGAATGTTGATATAAATCAACCCTGGTGTGATTTAAATTCAATATTAAAAAAATTACCGTCCAGAAATGAATTTTCGGCAAAAGTAATAGATAATTTAATCACAACTATTCAACTTTTTGAGAGCGGGGGATTAGCGGTTTTTCTTGAATCGTGGAATTATTATGATGTTATTCAGGATAAACCCATCGTTATTCAAAAATCAGATTCTTTCGAACATGGAGTTGCTCGTGGTATCGACTATACAGGTGCACTTTTAGTAGAACAAAATGGTAAAGTGACACCATTATATAGTGGTGATGTTTCTATTCGCCTTAATTAATTTATTACTAACATCGAGTAAGGTTTAATGAATTTATTGATAGATATCGGCAATAGTAATTTTAAATGGTGTTTTTCGAATGGCGAGGAAATTAATAACATTCAAAGTTTTCAGTATACGCAAGAATCAATAATTAGCTTATTAAATACTAAATTGTTAAATGAAATTAATTTAACAGAATTAGACAGCATATATACTTGTTGTGTTGCAGGAGCGAATATTAAATCAGTTTTTTCAGATTGGGTTAATACAACTTTACTCAAACCATTGATTTTTTTTGAGTCATCTAATCAAGAATTTGCTGTTAAAAATGCGTATAGTAACGCATCAGATCTTGGTAACGATCGTTGGCTTTCTTTAGTATTTGCACATCATCTATATCAATCTGATGTTTGCATTATAGACTGTGGCACTGCAATAACCATCGATGTAGTATTAAAAAGCGGACAGCATGAGGGTGGTTTAATTGCCCCGGGATATTTATCACAAATTAAAGCGTTGGAGCTTAAGACCAATATTACAAATAATCAAAAATTTGTTAATCAGAAAAATTCAAGGTTGTTACAAAATAATACCTATCAATGTATTGAACAAGGCTGTCGTGTAATGTCACTTGGTTTCATTAAAGATATGGTTAAACAGTTAAAACACCAATATAGTGATACACTTAAGGTTGTTATAACCGGTGGTGATAGTGAAAGTTTGGCTTCAGAATTACCAGCAGAATGGTATTATAATGAAGATTTGTTATTTCGTGCTTTGTTATTTTTTAGTGCGCAATCAAAAAATGAGTTAAATTAAAAATGAAGTGGTTAATTTACATATTGCTGTTAGTCAATCTAGGTATGTTTGTATGGCATTACCAAAGTTCTCCTACGGCTGTTGTAAAACAATCAAAACAACAAATTGAATTACCAAAGCTTGTTTTGTTACGAGAAGTTTTACCTGATTCGCGTTCTAAAAGACGTTTTCCTGGCAATGAGTTTGATGATTTAGATACAAAGCATTGTTATCGACTGGGTCCATTTATTGGTAAATCTTCAGTGGATAAAGCCCTGGAATTACTAAATGCACAAAGTATTTTAGCAAAACAGTCTTCTTATAAAGATAAAAATCAGGATGGTTTTTGGGTTTTTATTCCACCTCAATTGTCACGTAAAAAAGCCAACCAAATTATCGCAGAATTTAAGGCAATGGGCGAAAAACATTTTTTTCTAGTTGCAAATGGTGAATTTAAAAATGCAATTTCACTTGGTTTGTTCTCACTACGCAAGCATGCTGATGCTAGATTTGAAGAAATGACAAAATTAGGTTTTGGACCGGCTATCCGTAATGTCAATTTACCGAAAAGTCTATTTTGGCTGGATTGGGAGCGTGATCCTGATAATAATATTAGTCGAGAAGTATTTATCAATTTAAGAGAACGATATAAAGATATTGGGCAAGTTGAAGTTCCCTGTGCAACAATAGCGACTAAAAATGAAAAACCAGATACTCCTGAATAAAATAAACTGCTAAATCGACATATTTTTTAATATTTGGTCATAATCAAATTGCACTTATGAGTACAATTAATTAGAATGCGCAACCGGATTTATCAATCCAAACCAACATGCTGGTGTAGCTCAGTTGGTAGAGCAGCTGACTTGTAATCAGCTTGTCGGGAGTTCGACTCTTCTCACCAGCTCCATATAAATCAAATACTTAGGTCGCGAAAGCGGCCTTTTTATTACCTATAAATTTCTTCAGACACCAAAATAGATTTTTTTAAATACTTATACTTATTGAAGTTGTCATAATTAATGTGAAGTTATTTATTTGAAGTTAGTCTTTAGGTTGTGTTTAGGTTAAACCAGATCTATTGTGAGGGATTTACTATAAGGTAACGTTGCGCCTTATTTCAAATGTAAATAAATGGCTAACATCCTGTGTACGTAAGTCTATGAATAAAAAAGGATTACTCGCACACTGAATAGCATTTTGCTACACTTCTAATGTGGCGCA
>JBGMQW010000024.1:0-24530 GCA_048060815.1 Thiohalomonadales bacterium
TAGTAAAAATAATATCTGGATTAATCTCGGATCAAAATTTGTGCTTCGTATTGATAAATCCAACCTGATTTTTTTTAAAAAAATAAATTTTGATAAATTACCAGAGAAGAAAATTATTGCTCGTGGTTATGTCGCCTATAATCCAAAAGAACATCAATTTCATATGTTAGTACGACATCCGATTGCTCTGGAAATTTCCAGGTGATTGTGACATTTACATAATTGAATTCCCCTCACCCCAGCCCTCTCCCGGAGGGAGAGGGAGTTAACAGCGATGGTATATCGAATAATGCTCAGGTTAACTACTATCCTGATTTAAATATGTCGCTAATACATTGTAAAATTTTTCCAGTTCAATTGGTTTTGCTAAATGTGCATCGGCACCAATTTTAATACTTCTATCAATATCAATTTTTAATGCATTAGCCGATAAAATAACAATTGGTTTTGTATAGCCGTTACTACGCAATTTTCTTGTTGCTTCAAAACCATCCATGAGTGGCATTTGCATGTCCATTAAGATCAAATCAAATTGTTTTTCTTTTTGTAAACACTCTTGAACTGCAAAAATACCATTTTCAACTACGGTTAATTCTGCATTGGTATCGTCGATATACATACTAATTAGATCACGATTGTCTTCATTGTCTTCAGCCAATAATATTTTTCCTGACAATTTTGGTGGTGCAAACTCTGTTATATCACTGACTTTATCATCGGATTTTATTTCAGCAGGCTTTTCATATACTAATAAATCATTTGCAATGTTATCAAACTGCAACTCTAATTGAAATTTACTGCCAATTCCTGCGATACTGCTACAGGTTAATGCGCCATTTAATTTTATCGCGAGACGTTTAGAAATATGTAAACCCAGACCTGTACCACCAAATTTACGTGTGGTACTCATGTCGGCCTGATTAAAAGGTAAAAACACTTTATTAAGTTTATTTGATGATAACCCTATACCGGTATCAGTAACTTCAAAATAAAGTTTTTGTTGCAAATGGTCAAAACTGACATTTATTATGACTGAACCCTTTTCAGTAAACTTAATGGCATTACTGCAAAGATTAATTAAAATTTGTTTTAAGCGCACCGGATCAGTTTCAATGGTACTGGGTAAGGGGTATTGCAAACTGGTTTCAAACAGCAAACCCTTTCTCTCGGCTTGCTCGGATACAATCGTTATAACTTCATCAATTATTGTAAATGGCGATATCGTTATTCTCTCGATTTGTAATTCACCTGCTTCTATTTTTGACAAATCGAGTACATCATTAATTAAATCCAGTAAATGTTTACCATTGCGGGTAATTTTGTTTGTAATGATTTCAAATGTATTTTTATCTGAAAATGATTTTTTAATAATTTGTGAATAGCCTATAATTGCAGTTAATGGTGTACGTATTTCGTGACTCATATTTGCTAAAAATTGACTCTTTTTTTCATTGGCTGTTATTGCTTTATTTTTTTCAATATTAATAATTCGTTCATATTCTAAAAAATGCCGTAATACCCAATAACTAATTAAAATACTTAATAAAATAGTAACTAATGCGAAACTGATAATAATTATTATTGCTGATTCACTTTCTTCAGTGGTTTCGTAAAACTCTTCATTAATTTCTTCTCGAGTATATTCCAGTAATTTTGATAATTGTTTTAATAAATCATCTTGAGCTGGTACAGCTTCTAGAAATAACACCTGTTTAGCTTCTGAAATATTGTCTTCTTCATTGAGTGCAATATTAATGATTCGTTGTTGTAATTGTTTAAGAAAAATCATCTTTGGTTGTAACTCATCCCACATAATCAGCTCACTACCTGATATAAAAAGTTCTTGTAATTTGGTGCTCGATTTTAAAAAAAGATCACCTTGATGCAAAAACTGTATATAAATATCATCTCGTTCAAAAATATCATCTGTATTTACCATCCTATATAAATAAAGTATTCGACGTGATGCTGCTTTTTGCATGTTAAACACATATTGCTGCTCTAAATCTTCAGCTACAATTTCTTTTAGTGATGCAGTACTATTCGATAAAAAATAAATGGCGGTTGCTGATCCCAACATCATCAGCAACATGAAAGTGACCAGGGTAGTAATAATTACCACTTTAGGATTACGTGTTTTAAATGACTTCATTTGAACTCGATATAAATTGGATAAATTGGTTTGTAACTAACACCTATTAATTTCGGCGTTAACGACATAGTCTTGAGTTTATCCCTCAAAAGATGCATTTTTAACCTGAATTAATCCTAGCTATTCAGTGAATTCCATTTAAAATGGAAAAATCTATAATTTTGCTACACTACGCCATAGATATGGATATAGATAAGCAATTGCATACAAAACAATAAATTACGCCTTTATCCAGAGTTAATATGAATAATAAAAAACCAGAAGTACTCACGATTCGCAAACAAAAAGCGCTTGATTACCATTCCAAACCAATTCCTGGAAAAATTGCAACCCACATTACTAAATCGGTTATCACCCAGGATGATTTAAGTCTGGCCTATACTCCGGGTGTTGCAGAGCCAGTTCATGCTATTGCAAATAATCCTGAAGATGCTTACCAATATACTGGTAAAGGTAATCTTGTAGCCGTCATTAGTGATGGTAGTGCGGTGTTGGGGCTGGGTGATGTAGGCGGCTTAGCGGGTAAACCGGTTATGGAAGGTAAAGCGGTATTATTTAAAAAATTCGCCAATATTGATGTTTTTGATATAGAAGTCGATAAATGTTCAGTTGCTGAATTTGTAAATACAGTGGCCAATATTGCGCTTACATTTGGTGGAATTAACCTGGAAGATATTGCTGCACCACGTTGTTTTGAAATTGAATCCGCTCTAAAGGAACGTCTTAATATTCCAGTTTTTCATGACGATCAACACGGTACTGCTATTATTATCGCTGCTGGCTTGCTCAATGCACTGGAAATCCAAGGCAAGTCGTTACAAACGGCTAAAATTGTCTGTTTAGGTGCAGGTTCAGCCGCTATTGCTTCGATGAAATTATTAAAAAAACTTGGTGCGACACCTGCTTATATCACGATGCTCGATAGAAAAGGTGTTATTCATAACAAGCGCGATGACGTAAACCAATATAAGCAAGAATTTGCAAATACGACTTCCGCACGAACCCTGGAGGACGCCCTCGTTGAATCGGATGTTTTAATCGGTGTATCAGGCGCTAATTTAGTCAATGCTGAACAAATCAAATTGATGGCTGATAAACCCATTGTTTTTGCATTATCCAACCCGGATCCGGAAATTCATCCTGAGCTTGCGTTATCAACACGACCCGATTTGATTATGGCAACTGGGCGTAGCGACTTTCCAAATCAGGTGAATAATGTTCTCGGTTTTCCATTCATTTTTCGAGGTGCACTGGATGTTCGAGCAACTGAAATCAATACCGAAATGATTATTGCGGCCGTTCATGCGCTCGCTAAACTAGCTCATGAGCCTGTTTCTCAGGAAATTCTCGATATTTATCAATTAACAGAGTTAAAATTTGGTCCAAAATACATTTTACCCACACCATTTGATACGAGGTTAATTGATGTGGTTGCTGCTGCAGTAGCAAAAGCGGCTATCGTTTCTGGCGTAGCCCGCCAGTAAATTGATATATATCAAAATATACAAATTTATTGTTGATTTATTATGTTAAATAATATCGTGTTTGCAATTTATTAACCACATTATTTAAACAATTTGTAATTGATTTTGCTCTATAATATGTCAAATATGATATTCCTTACACTATATATTGATTTAACTACGATTCAATCCACTAAATATAGCAAAAAGATTTTAAATGCTGATAATGTAAAATGTATATTTAGTTAAATAACCCGCTTTCGATAGAATTATGAACCAATTCACACCACCATTCTCAAATAAACTTTTACATAAACCAAGTCACACTTCATCTATTTTCAATTTGTAAATTGTAAATAGATATTTTACACTCAGCGAAAGCGTAAGTAAGCTGCCCCATAAGCATATTTACACTGAGTCTAAAATAAGCCTAAAGTAGAATAAAAAATTAAATAGGCATTTTTAAAATTTAGATCTTAATTTATTTGCTTATTTGCATTGATTTTTATTAATAAAATACGTGGAGTTCTAAGGGTGAAATTATCTTTTATAATAAGTCTACTTTTCTTCGTAATAACATCCAATTTATCCGCTCAAACAAACACAAAAATTATTAGTGCAAACCAGAACATAAAAGTTCAGGCTGAATTCAAAAAAGCTTTTACCGCATATAAGAAAAAGAAATATAAATTAGCAATGAAAACCTGGTGGAAACTTGCTAAACAAAATCATACCGTTTCTCAATATAACCTGGGATTAATGTACTACAAAGGTGAGGGTGTTGATAAAAATAGCCGCAAAGCATTTTCATGGCTTTATCGTGCCGCACAAAGTAAACATGCTGGTGCCGCATTAATGATCTCTAAAATATATGCGAACGGGATTGATTCTAAAAAACAACTCGGTAAAAGTTATAAATGGTTACATCGTGCAGGTGAGTATGGAAATTTAAAAGTACAAATGCAACTTGCAAAAATGTATGAGCAAGATAAAAATAGACCCATCAATTACCGTAAAGCATTTAAATGGTATAAAAAAGCTGCACTACAAGGAAACGTTGGAGCACAATATAAAATCGCCAACATGTATAAAAATGGTAAAGGCGTCAATAAGAATCCCGAACAAGCATTTAAATGGTTTTTAAAATCCGCAGAACAAGGCAATGTCAATTCGCAATATGCTGTTGCTTTACTGTATAAAAATGGGCACGGTATACATAAGGATGATGCTAAAACTGTCTACTGGTATAAAAAAGCGGCTAAACAAGGCGATGCTTTTGCCCAAAATAACCTGGGCATGATGTATCAACTCGGGCGTGGTGTTGGTAAAAGTTATAACAAGGCAATTAACTGGTATAAAAAATCGGTTGATCAAGGAAATGTTTACGCCATGAATAATTTGGCTTTAATTTATGAAAAAGGTTTAGGCCATACTCAGATTAACATTCCCAAGGCTTTAGCATTATTTAAAAATGCAGGAATCCCTCAAGCTATGACACGTTACCATCGCTTAAAAAATAATTTATAATTAATCTTCCAACAATTGCTCAACTTCCTGCAAATTTGCTCGATGCATTGTTTTCGCATCAATCGGGCTTAATGGTGTTTGTTTTTTTCCCTCAGCGACAAAAACTGTTAATACAAATCGAACATCACCAGCATAAAAATTAAATGTTGGTTGTAACTCGTGAATATCATGTCCATAACGTACTTTCTGTTCTCCAATTTCAAATGGTATATGTTGGTTGATTAAAAACACCGTTACGTCTTCACTTATGTTTGCAAAGATATGAAGATGTACTGGTGAATGTTCATCGGATGTTCCTGCGAGGACTGAACCAACTAACTTAGGTGAAAAATCAGAAAACAGTCTCATCGCTTTTAATGCGGCTTGACGTAACTTACGAACAATTTCAGGTTGATTTTCGCTACAAAAAAGTCGTTGGTATTCAATTAATGCATGCTCAATTTCAATATTGGTGGGTAATTGATTTTTATCTAAAATACCCAGATTCTCAACAGCTTTATTTTTTGCAGCAAAATAATCCCGGTTTCCTGATTGTGCTAAAATTTTGGCTGCTTGCTGGGCAATTAAAAGTCGTTGCCGGGTATTTTTATGTTTTCGTCGTGTCATCCCATGTATTAATATACTAAAATATAAATTAGAATATTTCTTCCGTTATATTCGAAGGTTGAATGGTTGTTGAATCAGTTGATTTTTGATTTTGAGAACCGTAATTATCGCTTCGTGGTGCATGTGATTCACGGAAATATTCAAACAAGGTCGTTTCACTGTTAATATTAGAAGGTAAGCCTGTTTTTGCATCGATCCGTACTGATAACAAACCGGGTGGTTGTTCTAAACTGGATTCAGGTTTGCCGCGTAATGATTCTCGCATGTAATCTATCCACATTGGTAACGCCGCACGCGCACCTGTTTCTCTATTACCTAAAGGTTTAGGATTATCAAAACCTACCCAGGAGATTGTGACTACATCGCTGTTAAAACCGGTAAACCAGGCATCTTGTTGATCATTAGTAGTACCTGTTTTACCAGACAAATCAGTACGACCAAGTACTCGTGCACGCCGGCCGGTACCAAATCGAATGACATCACGTAACATGGTATTCATCAGGAATGAAACTTGTGGTGACAATATTCGTTTTGCCAATACAACTTCATATGGCCCTTCGTTAATTTGTTCTGAAGTAAGATCTGAATAATCAAACTCAACTACTGTCACTTCTTCTTCAAGCTCATCGCTTGTAGTCTGTGTTGTTTCTTCTGATTCACTACTATCCAGATTTTCTTGTTGTTCGACCAGTTGTTCTTGCTCTACTGTTTCCTGATTTAATTCCGGATTCACGATATCTTCATTGAGGTTGTTATCAATGTCATCAATATTTTCGTCTGTATTTTTTTCTTGTAATAATTCATCACTGACAACTGTTACAGTAGTTGCATTTTCAGTTTCAGTTAGTATTTCTTCCTCTTCAAGATCTTCACACTCGACACAAACGGTATCGGGTGATGATCTGGAAATCAGTTCATGGTTTGAACCTATGATGTAATCAATAAAATAAGGTTTAATCTGAAAGCCACCATTTGCAAATGTTGCATAGGCCTTGGCCATTTCAAGTGGTGTTATGGTGCCACTACCAAGCGCTAAAGATAAATCACGTGGAATAGTTTCTCGTGAAAACCCGAAGCGTTTTAAATATCGTGCTGCGTAGCCTATGCCGATATCACGCAGTAATCGGATTGAGACCAGATTTCTGGATTTAATTAATGCCTGACGTAATCGTGTTGGTCCATAAAAACGGCCACTGTAATTTTCAGGTCGCCAGGTGTCTTCCAGCCCGGGTGCGTCAAACACCACTGGAGCATCATTTATCATGGTGGCTGCGGTAAATCCTTTATCGAGTGCCGCGGTATAAATAAAAGGTTTAAAACTGGAACCAGGTTGACGTTTAGCCTGAACGACACGATTAAATTTACTCTGATAATAATTAAAACCACCAACCAGGGATTCAATGGCACCGTCATTCGGTCGCAGTGATACCATTGCACCAGAGACTGTTGGATTTTTTGCTAACCAGGAACAACCTTTTTTTGCCGGGAAGTTATAAATAACATCGCCTTCTTGTAAAATATCTGCAGCATTTAATATTGCCGGACCACGAGTATCATCATCAATATAACTACGCGCCCATTCAAGTTGCTCCCAGGGCATGTACGTTATATTGCCGTCTTTAGTTCGTGCATAAACTTCTTTTTCATAAACGGCTATAACAACTGCTGGTTGCATATCGCCAACTGAAGAATAATCATCGAGTGCGGCATCCCATAATTCAAACACATCGCGATCATCATTACTTTCAACCGAAGTTGAATTCTCATCAACTTCAGTTATATAACGTGAAACATCTTCGGAATGACTTTCAATACCACGGTAACCATGGCGTCGGTCATAGGCAAGCAAGGCACTGCGTAATGCAGTATTGGCGACATGCTGTAAGCGACTATCAATTGTTGTGTAAACCGAGTAACCATCAACATAGGTTTCTGGTCCAAACCGTTCGACCATTTCTTTTCGAACCATTTCTGCAACATAACGAGCATGAACATCAATTGATTGTCCATGTATTTTAGAATCATCAATAGTCTCAATCGCATTTTTGTATTGGGGTTCAATAATAAAATCTAAATCAAAAAACATCCGGCGCAGAATATGATCTCGTCGTTGGGTAGCGCGTACGGGATTGGCTATGGGGTTATAACGCGATGGTGCTTTTGGTAAGCCGGCCAACATTGCTATTTGCGCTAAACTAAGTTCGTCCAATGTCATGCCATAATAGACCTGGGCTGCCGCAGAAAAGCCATAAGCACGCTTTCCCAGATAAATTTTGTTTAAATAGAGCTCCAGGATCTCTTTTTTTGTTAACTCCTTTTCAATTTTTAAGGCCAGAAATATTTCATTTAGCTTTCTGGTGTAGGTTTTCTCCCTGGAAAGGAAGAAATTACGGGCAACTTGCATGGTTATTGTACTTCCACCCTGTGATCGCTCACCAGTTGTCAAAACTTTGAACGCTGCACGCAAAATACCTTTGTAATCGACCCCTGGATGTATAAAGAAACGATCGTCTTCTGCCGCTAATATACTTTGAATGAATATCGAAGGGAATTCGTTATATTGAAGAGGTTGTCTTTTTACTTCTCCAAACTCGGCAATCAAATCACCTTGCCTGGTGTAGACCCGAAGTGGGACTTGTAGACGGACATCTTTAAGAGTGGCAACAGAAGGTAGTCTAGGTGTGATAACCAGGTACAGAATAAATAAGGTTATCACGCCCAGGATAGTTAGGCTGATTCCAGTTAAGAAACTGTAGAGTAGTGTTTTTTTAATTATGGGTTTCATTCGCGGCTATTGTCACTTAACAATTGTTCTTATGGTGTGTCAAACGACACAGTATAAGACTTCATATCAGGTAACACTATACGGACATTGTAATTAATTATCACTTGACCTATAGTTAAGATGGATAGTTAATGTACAAAAGTAACTAAACCTAGTAACTTACGCATTAAAAACGAGAAAGATAGATAATATTATGGGAATTGCAGGACTATTTAAGGCTAAAAAACAACCAGTTATAGGCTTAGACATCAGTTCGACTGCTGTAAAATTGCTCGAATTGAGTCAAACCGGGGCGCGCTACCGGGTCGAAAGTTATGCAGTTGAACCTCTCCCTCATAACTCGGTCATCGAAAAAAATATTTCCGATGTTGAAGCGGTTGGTGAGGCAATAAAACGAGCCGTTAAACGTTCCGGAACACGCAATAAATTTGCTGCTGCTGCAGTGGCCGGTTCTGCTGTAATTACTAAGGTTATCTCATTGCCATCCTCTTTAAATGAAGATGAGATGGATCAGCAAATCCAGATTGAAGCTGACCAGTATATCCCCTATCCATTAGAAGAAGTTAACCTCGATTTTGAGGTAGTTGGTCCTTCTGATAACGATCCTGAACGTGTGGATGTGTTATTAGCTGCATCACGTAGTGAAAATGTCGATGTACGGATGGCTGCTATTGAAATTGCTGGCTTAAAGCCGCAAATTATCGATGTTGAAGCCTATGCCATGGAAAATGCTTTTAGTCTGCAACTGTCTCAATTGCCGGATAACGGCGTCGATCAAACCATTGCGGTGCTTGATGTCGGCGCAACCATGACCACATTAAACGTAATTCATGATCAAACTACTATATATACCCGTGAACAGGTATTTGGTGGTAAACAACTTACCGAAGAAATCCAACGCCGATATGGCTTATCGTATGAAGAAGCCGGTATGGCTAAACGTCAAGGCGGCTTGCCCGATAACTATATACCTGAGGTACTTGAACCATTTAAAGAAGCAATGGCACAACAAGTTAGTCGTTCATTGCAATTTTTCTTTTCTTCGAGTTCCCATAATACCGTCGACCAAATTGTGTTAGCAGGCGGTAGTGCGATGTTACCCGGTGTTGATGAAATGATTGCCAATAAACTGAGTGTTAATACCACCGTCGCGAATCCATTTGTTGATATGACTATTGCTTCACGCGTTAAAGCTCAAAGTTTAAGTAATGATGCACCGGCACTGATGATTGCATGTGGACTTGCAATGAGGAGTTTTGACTAATGCCTCAAATTAACCTTTTACCCTGGCGGCAGGAACTTCGTAAAGAACAACAACGTCAGTTTCTAACCATTTTGGTAATGTCATTAGCGTTAATGGTATTAATTATTCTTGCGACACATTTACAAATTAATCGAATGATCGGCACCCAGGAATCGCGCAATAACCTGTTAAGCAGTGTTATTAAAGATGTTGATACGCAATTAGCTGAAATTAAAAATCTCGAAACTGAAAAACAACGATTACTCGACAGAATGAAAATAATTCAACAATTACAACGCAATCGACCTGAAGTAGTGAGACTTTTTGATGAATTAGCACGAACCGTACCGAATGGCATTTACTTAAAAGAAGTAAAACAGCAAGGTAAAGGTCTTTCGATTGAAGGCTTTGCACAGTCGAATGCCCGGGTGTCTTCTTTTATGCGAAATCTGGATAGTTCAAAATCAATGAAAGATCCGAATTTGAGTGTCATCAAATCAGAAAAGGCCAAACAATCCAGTGAGCGAAATTTTAAATTAAATGTAACACAAGTCACTGAAGATACTTCAGCAGAGCCAAACAAACAGAACAAACGACGATAATAATATGAAAGATATTAACTTTAGTGAAATTGATTTAGATATTAATAATATTGGTAATTGGCCGTTACCAATTAAAATTATTTTGATCGCAATTGTGAGCATCGGGGTCTTGATCGGTGGTTATTTTCTTGATTTACAATCACAAAATGAATTATTAGATCGCTCTCGTGCGAAAGAGATTACGCTTAAACAGGAGTTTGAGAAAAAACAGGCTAAAGCAGCCAATTTGGATGCTTATAAAAAGCAAATGGTCGAAATGAAAGAATCGTTTGGTACCATGTTACGCCAATTACCCAGTAAAACCGAAGTAGAGAACCTGGTGGATGAAATAACCCAAACCGGTTTAACCAGTGGTGTTGAATTTAAACTTTTCAAACCCGAGTCAGAACGTTTTATCGAATTTTATGCTGAAAAACCCATCAGCATTGAAATTGTTGGTAACTACCATCAATTTGGTGAATTTATTAGTGGTGTTGCTGCATTGCCGCGAATTGTAACGATGCACAATATTGATATTAAATCATCTGCCACCGGTGAGTTAAGTTTAAAAGCGGTTGCAAAAACGTATCGTTATCTTGATGAAGATGAGTTGCAAGCTCAAGCCAAGAAAAAACGTAAAAAGAAAAAACGGTAGATAGTAATGAAAAAATACACGCAACAATTTGCGCAAAATGAAAATAAGCATACCTTAATCAAATTTATCGGTCTGGCATTGATCACTGTATTTTTATCTGCCTGTAGTGGCAATGAGCATGAAGATCTAAATGCCTATGTTGATAGAATTAAAGCTCAAAACAAGGGTCGGGTAAAACCACTTCCCGAGGTGAAACCCTATGATACTTTTACTTATTCAGCTCAGGACTTACGTGATCCTTTTCAGACATTTCAAGCACTTGCAGACGCTACGGCATCTGAAGATACTGCTGATAGCCCGATAAGCGGGCGTAAAAGAGAAGCATTGGAACAATTTCCTCTCGACACCTTAAGCTTTGTTGGACATCTAGAAAAAAATGGAGTTCGTTGGGGACTAATTGAAGCACCGGACGCTACCGTTTACCGAATTCAAGTCGGTAATTATATGGGGAAAAACTTTGGATTAATTGAATCCATAACTGATACAGACGTAGTGATAAAAGAAAAAATCACTAATGGTAATAGCGGTTGGCTTGACCGTGATGCCGCTCTGACAATCAGTGAATAGCGTGGTAAATAGTGAACGGAGAAGTAAGGCTAATGAAACAACATAATTATATAACGCATTTAATTGCATATTCCATAATGGCAATGTTTATCACAACAACCGTTGTAAGTGCTAATTCGCTAACCGATATTAGTTATTCAACATTGCCTGGTAATCGAGTGCAAATTCAACTAACACTCAGTGATGGAGCATTTGAACCCGGTAGTTTCACTGTTGATAATCCGGCTAGAATTGCCCTGGATTTACCAAACACGACAAGCGCAATTGCCCAGAAAAAACAACAAATTGGTGTCGGTATCGCCAGAAACATTACTGCAATTGAAGCAGGTGATAGAACCCGTGTTGTCATTAATTTAACAAAATTAGTTCCTTACCAAACATTAGTTGATGGTAACCACATTTTCATTACGTTGAATACTGATAGTAGTGCATTATCTGCTCCTGTTACAGATGATAGTAAAAGTAATATAGAATCCACTTTAACCAGTAATGAAAATATTAGTAATATCGACTTTCGCCGTGGTGCAAAAGGTGAAGGACGAATAATCATAACCTTAAATAATCCTAATATTCCAATTGACATGCAAAAAAGAGGTGATCGTGTCGTACTCAGTATCCCTCAAGGTAAATTACCAGATGATATGGAACGTCGCATGGATGTTCTGGATTTTGCGACACCAGTAGATACTGTTGATGCTTTTAACTCTGGCGGTGGTGTGAAAATTGTTATCCAGGCACACGGTAAGTTTGATCACATTGCGTATCAAACCGACAATAATTTTATTGTTGATCTTAAACCTATCGTCATTACTGAAGAAAGAAAACGACGTAAGAAATTTGAATATACCGGTGAGAAATTATCATTAAATTTTCAAAATATTGATGTTCGCGCAGTACTACAGTTAATTGCTGACTTTACCGGCCTAAATTTAGTTACCTCAGATACTGTTAGCGGTAACCTTACCTTACGTTTGAAAAACGTTCCCTGGGATCAAGCTTTAGATATTATTTTAAAGACCAAAGGTTTAGATAAACGTAAAAGTGGTAATGTCATGTTAATTGCACCAGCTGAAGAAATCGCTGCACGTGAAAAACTCGAACTTGAAGCCAACAAACAAATTGAAGAATTAGCACCACTTGAAAATGCTTCAATCCAGATTAATTATGCTAAAGCGCTGTCATTTAAAGAATTATTTGAATCCGATAAAGAAAATAAAGCCTGGTTATCAAGTCGCGGTAGTGTCGCTCTGGATCCACGAACAAATATTTTACTGATACGTGACACAGCAAAACATATCGAAGCCATTGAAGCCCTGGTTAACGAACTGGATATTGCCGTTAGACAAGTACTTATTGAATCTCGAATTGTACTTGCTCAAGATGATTTCAGTAGGGAGCTTGGTGTTCGGTTTGGTGCAACAAGTGTTGACCAACAAGGAACTCGAAACCGGTATGCAACAGGTAACTTAAATGGTACTACAGATTTAATTAATGGTGACCCGTTGAAATTAGATGATAGTTTGAATGTAAATTTACCCGTTTCCACCTTAGCAGCGGCAGGTAGTATCGGTCTTGCTGTTGCAAAACTACCATTTGGTACGTTACTCGAACTTGAACTGAGCGCAGCGCAGGCTGAAGGTCGTTCTGAATTGATATCAACACCTAAAGTAATTACTGCCGACCAGCACACTGCTGTTATCGAATCGGGTCAGGAAATTCCTTATGAACAATCCTCATCGAGTGGTGCAACCACAATTGCGTTTAAAAAAGCCGTTTTAAGCCTGGAAGTAACACCACAAATTACGCCAGATGACAGGGTTATCATGGATCTGGAAGTTCATAAAGATGAAGCCGATTTCTCCCGAGCTCGTCTTGGTGTGCCACCCATTAATACTCAAAATGTTAAAACTCAGGTTTTAGTGAACAATGGTGAGACCATTGTACTCGGTGGTGTATATCAAATCAGTAAGACCGAAAATATCAAACGAGTACCATTCCTGGGGGATTTACCCATTGTCGGTTTTTTATTTAGAAATAGCTTTACGGAAAACAAGAAATCCGAGCTTCTTATCTTTGTTACACCAAAGATTTTAAAAGATAATCTAACACTAAATTAATGATTTAGTACATAAATTAGCTAAAAAGTTATAATTAAATGGCGTTAATAGTAGACACTTACTATTAACGCCATTTTTGTTTAAACTATCGTAAAGTTTAACCTGGATTGCGTAGCGTCTTCACCCTGCAGGTGAAGTTGGTATTTACTCTATATTGTTAATATACTTATGTTTAATAATGACTCCTGGTCTACCTTGGTAAGATTAGACTATGGGAGTTTAGGTTTAATCAATATTATACTATGCAAAAATCACAATCGATATTTCTGGTCGGTCCAATGGGAGCCGGCAAAACTACAGTTGGCAAGCAATTGGCAAAATGCCTGAATATGGAATTTGCCGATAGTGATAGTGAAATTGAAAAACGCACGGGTGTTGATATTCCACTGATTTTTGAGCTTGAAGGTGAATCCGGATTCCGTAAACGTGAAACGGCCATGATCGAATCACTGACCAATAAAGATGCCATTGTTCTCGCTACTGGTGGTGGTGCAGTGTTATCGGAACAAAATCGTGGTTTTCTGGTGAGTCGTGGCACTGTTATTTATCTTAATACCAGCGTTGAACAAATTATGGAACGCACTCACCGTGATACTAAACGGCCGTTATTACAAACGGAAAATCCCAAAGAAAAACTCGAACAACTCGCATCTGAACGAAACCCGTTATACGAATCCATCGCTGATTTCACCATTTCCACCGAAAGTCAGAAAATCCGGGATGTCATTAAAGAGATTTGCAATCAGTTAGACAAAGACTGCGAGTCAGAATTTTAATTCCGTATTTTTATTTGAACCGCAGAGGACGCTGAGTTGCTATTTATACTAATAAATCACATAAAAACCTTAGCGCACCTCGGTGTTCTCTGCGGTTAATGGTTTTGAATTTAATTTAAACTACATTGAATAATTCCTGATGAAAACGCTAAATGTCGATCTTGGTGACCGTAGTTATCCCATTTATATTGGTCAAAACCTGATATCACAAAAATCACTGATAACAAAACACATTCACGGCACACAGGTGATGGTGGTCACTAATGATACCGTTGCTCCTCTATACCTCGACAAAACACTAGAGGTTTTACAAGACTTTGAGTGTCAATCAGTCATTTTACCCGATGGTGAACAATACAAAACCCTCGAAGTTCTAAACCAGATTTTCGACAAATTGCTCGAACACCGTTTTGATCGAAAATGTACCCTGGTTGCCCTGGGTGGTGGCGTGATTGGTGATATGACTGGCTTTGCAGCGGCAAGTTATCAACGTGGTGTTAATTTTATTCAGATACCCACAACCTTATTAGCCCAGGTCGATTCATCGGTTGGTGGTAAAACCGGTGTTAATCACCCATTGGGTAAAAACATGATTGGCGCTTTTTATCAGCCACAATGTGTCATCGTCGATACCAATACTTTGAATACCCTTGAGGATCGGCAGTTAAGCTCAGGTATTGCTGAAGTTATCAAATATGGTCTGATTCGTGATGCGGACTTCTTTATCTGGCTTGAACAAAATACTGATAAATTATTACAACGCGATCCCAAGACTCTAACCTATGCCATTGATGTATCCTGCCAAATCAAGGCTCAAGTTGTCAGTGAGGATGAGCATGAGTCCGGTGTACGTGCAATTTTGAATCTGGGTCATACTTTTGGTCATGCGATAGAAAATGGAATGGGTTATGGAAACTGGTTGCACGGTGAAGCCGTCGCCGCAGGCATGGTAATGGCTGCTGATTTGTCATGTCGAATGGGTAAAATAAATAATGTTGAACTCAAGCGAATTACAGCATTAATTTCAGCAGCCAGGTTACCCACTCACGCTCCAGACGAAATTAGTGTCACACAATTTCTGGAGTTAATGGCAGTGGACAAAAAAGTCATCGCCGGCCAATTACGATTAGTGTTATTAACATCTCTCAATTATGCTATTGTGACAAATGAATTTGATACCGAATTACTTCACGAAACATTAGAGCAGGTTCGATCAAATTCTGAAATTAATGTTACAAACACAAACTAAAACATGACCAAACTTGCCCAATATGCCTGTAGTAACGCCACCTGTAAAGGTCGTTTATACCATGAGCCCTGCCCGGAATATCGCACCGAATATCAACGTGATCGTGACCGGATTATTCATTCCAGTGCATTTCGACGTTTAGAATATAAAACTCAAGTTTTTGTCAATCACGAAGGCGACATGTTTCGCACCCGCTTAACGCACTCTATCGAAGTGGCACAAATTAGTCGAACCATTGCCCGAATTTTAAATTTAAATGAAGAATTGGCCGAAACAATCGCCCTCGCGCATGATGTCGGTCATACCCCGTTTGGTCATGCCGGACAAGATGCCTTAAATGCCTGCATGACAAATTACGATGGCTTTGAGCATAATTTACAATCTTTACGTGTGGTTGATGTATTAGAACAACGATACGCTGAATTTGATGGCTTGAATTTAACGTTTGAATCACGTGAGGGAATAATCAAACATTGTGCTGTAAAAAAAGCACCTTCACTGGGTGATGTTGGCGAACGATTTTTAAACCATACCCAGCCTTCATTAGAAGCTCAACTGGTCGATCTTGCTGATCAAATTGCCTATAACAATCACGATGTTGATGATGGTTTGCGTGCGGGATTAATTTCGATGAAACAACTACAGAAAGTGATGTTGTTTAATGATCAGTACCAAATTGTCATAAAAAAATACCCGGATCTTCCCGATCGAAGACTGATCTATGAAGTCATCAGACGTTTAATTAACAATCAAGTCGTCGATTTAGTAGAAACCAGCAAGCAAAATCTAATCGAACACGATATCAAAACGCTTGATGATGTTCGTTTGCAAAAACAATCCATTGTAAAATTTAGTGAGCAAATGGCCTCACAGATACTTTCTCTAAAACAATTTCTACGCAAAGAGCTTTACCAGCATTACCGCGTACATCGCATGTCGAATAAGGCAACGCAAATTATTTCCGGTTTATTTACTGCTTTTATGAACGACATAAAACTTCTGCCACCGCAATATCAAAAAACAGTACATGAATACCAGGAACAGTACGGTGATAAAGGCCAGGCACGTGTTGTTTCAGATTATGTTGCCGGCATGACTGATCGTTTTGCAATCACTGAATATGGACGTATTTTTAATCCGGGTGAATTAACATAACTGATCATGTTGATCATAACTCCTGTTTGCTTCTTGTAAAATACACATTAACAAATTACCTGTCTATCCTAAATAAATAATTTTTAGTATTAAAAATAACCGCATACGATTTTTAATTCTCAATAAATAGTTAAACAATTGGGTTAATTTTACGTGAGTGTTAAGCTTGTCGCCTGAGGAAGCTTAACGTTTCGGTTTATTAAATTCATATTACGTATTACTACCAATTGGACTATGAAAAAATTACATTTTTATCCAGCTCACCAAGATATACTGTATCTGTTAATGATGGTGTCATATATATCTATACAAGGAGAGCTGAATGAATTATGTAAGACCAAATATAAATAGATTTATCGTTTTATTATTGCTGATTCTATTTATCGGAGCATGCACACCACTTATTGG
Source organism: Thiohalomonadales bacterium (assembly GCA_048060815.1). Classification (GTDB taxonomy): domain Bacteria; phylum Pseudomonadota; class Gammaproteobacteria; order UBA6429; family Thiohalophilaceae; genus CAYQUC01. The sequence goes on from JBGMQW010000024.1 coordinate 17,285, forward strand.
TGCATACAGTCCGACTGCTTATAGTAACGCCACATCTTTAAAAGTGGAAAGCCTGGCATTAATGGATAAAGCAACAGAACCCTATTCCAAACATACGGATAAAGTTGAAGAATTGGTAATCGATTTAAACAAGGCTTATGAATATGTAAATGGCTTACCACGCAACAGTATTTCAGCACAACAGTGGAAAATATTGATAGACACAGGTTCAGATGGTAAATTAATTGGAAAGTTTATCAAGCGTTGGGAAGAAGCTGGTACAAAAAATCAGACTTTCATTGATAATTTTAAGGGTCTTGTTTCAGATGCGTTTGATGAAATTATTTGCCTGGAAGTTAATAAAAAAGAAGCAACGGCATGTTTCAAAAAGTAAGGGAGAATACGGATGTCAAAATTTGATGATTTTATTGCAGCTGTAGAAGATGGTGCTAAAGAGCTTGCAAAGGATACAATTGATGACTATATAGCTGAAGCAAAACAGGATGCCGATGTTTTCCTTAATAAGCTAAAAGACGATTTAAGAAAATGGACATTACAACTTGCTCAAAATGAACTGAGTAAACAGGATTTTAAGGATTTAGTACAAGCAAAAGAAGCTTTAGCAGAAATCCACGCACTTACACAAAAAGGGATAACCTTAGCCCGGTTAGAGCGGTTTAGAAGTAGCTTAATCGATTTAATAATAAATACAGCATTTGATGTATTTTTGTAAATTTGGTGTATCAAATAATTTTGAGTTACACACCGAACTAAGCAGATTATACCAACATTGAAAGTTAACATTTATAACGGTTATGTCTTTAGTACCATAAAACCATCATTACTATATTAAGGAGAAATACCATGTCATGGTTAACCGATTTTTTCAGTAGCAATGTTTCAAATCTAGTGGACTCGGTCGGTAATACGATTGATAAACTGGTTACCTCCGATGAGGAACGTGAAACCCTAAAAATAAAAATGACGGAGGAGTTAAACAAATTAAAATCAATTCAGATTGATGCTATTTCCAAATATGATTCTGAAATCAGCAAACGTCATCTCGCCGATATGCAGTCTGACAGTTGGTTGGCTAAGAATATTCGCCCACTTTCTCTTGCATTCTTAACGGTTTCAACTGTTTTACTCGCTTATCTCACCATTTTTATTCTTAGTGTTGAAAAAATTGCATTAATCGATCCATGGTTAGACTTGCTGAAAACATTACTCATAACCGTTTATGCATTTTATTTTGGTAGCCGTGGTTTTGAAAAGGTTAATTCTATTAAATCAGCCGCAGAAGAAAACAATCCGCAAGCTAAAGGTTAATTCAATATCAAGATAACAGGATCATCTTCATGGAAATTAATAACCATCGATTAAACGCCGATAATGTTGACTGGCGTGAATCCCCTAATCAGGGTAGCAAGCTGGTTAATGGCCAGCCTGATTCGATTATTATTCATTACACTGCAGGTTCATCTGCTGAATCTTCGGTTAAAAGTCTGAGTAATCCAAAACAAAAAGTGTCAGCCCACCTGGTGGTTGGACGCAAAGGTGACATTTACCAACTGGTGCCTTTCGATACAGTGGCCTGGCACGCAGGTCGTAGTAGCTGGGAAGGACGTTATGGTTACAATAAATATTCCATCGGAATTGAAATTGACAACGCCGGCATACTTAAACCCAATGGCAATGGCAATTACCTGTCGTGGTTTAACCGGGTGTATACTCCGGATGAAGTTGTGAAAGCAACCCACAGAAACGAAACAACGGCTCAATACTGGCATCGCTATAGTGAACAACAAATAGATACCGTTTTTGAAATTTGCGAAACTTTATATGAGAGTTACCCAATCAAAGAACTGCTCGGACACGAAGAAATTTCACCTTCACGCAAAACAGACCCTGGTCCTGCTTTTCCATTGGATAGACTTCGAATGAGATTATTTGACAATGACCGTCAAGAAGAAAAACCTGATGATCAAATTCCGCTGCTAAATAAAGTTGCTCGCGTTACAGCCCCATTACTCAATATCCGCAGTGGTCCGGATCCTTCTTTTGACAAAGTTGCTGAACCACTTAAACAAAACTCTCAAGTTGAAATTATCGATAAAGATGGTAGCTGGGTAAAAGTGCGTTATACCACCGAGGGCTGGGTTAGCGCGAAGTACCTGTCGAAGCTTTAATCGCGCATACTATTCTTACCAAAGTTAAGTGGTAAACAGCTATGGTATTCGTGCCTGGTTTTATCAATACCGCCTGTTGTCTTTTTAAAATTTGCTATAGTTACTATTCATAACTTAGAATTTCGGAACCAGATTAAATAGCCATTTCAAGAGGAGGTAATTAAAAATGCCCATGTCGATGGTAATTCATTTTGATAACGCGCTAGCGATAGATAATCCTTATCTCTGGATTTGGTATGAAGGTTCCGCAATCAACGAAGATGTCGCACCAATAACGAGCGATGATTTTGGTTTAGTGTTCCAGGTTGAGGTACGACAATCTCGCTTCCGTTTTAAGTTTAAACAAGGTTCGGGTAGCGCAGGACCCTGGGAGCACGATAGTCTTAACCGACGTTATCGTCCACAAAAACTGAGCAATAACACCCTCTTCCCAAGTGAAATATGGTGCAAAGGTGATAAAGCTTTTGTTTACCATCAACAACCCAGGAAACCCGAAGCCCAAACTGCAGCGGAATTTTTGAATCAACTGGATTTCAAATCGGCTACCTATATTCCAGATACTGGTGGCTTAACCGGGTTGGGTGCGACTGTACTAACCGATAATCGTGTATTATTCGGTTTTTATCACCCCAATGCTGCAAGAGTATTTCTGATGGGCAGTTTTAACAATTGGCAGCGTCCTGGCGGCGACAATCAAAATCAAACTGAATTCATTGAGATGAATTTATACCAAGGTTATTTTGGTTTACCAAATATATGGCTAGCGGTCACGGATAAGGCCGCTCCAGGGGATGAATACAAGTTTTGTATTTTCGGAGGTGTGCCGCGCGATCACAAAAATCGAACCCAACGTTATCAAATAGATCCCTATGCGCGACTTCTTAATAACGATTTTAGTAGCAACAATGCAGTTATTTGTGATCCTTCCGATTTTACCTGGAGCGACCGGGAATGGAAAACACCGGTTCCGGGTGAATTAATATTATATGAATTAAGTGTGCATGGTTTTACTGATGGTGATCCGGACATTTCTGATTTGCATCATGGTAAATTCGCTGGAATTTCGGATCGTATCACCAATGGCTATTTTGATAAGCTTGGTGTCACTGCGTTGTCCCTTATGCCGTTATCGGAATTTCCGAGTATCCAGGGGCCATCCACATTAGGTTATAATCCTTCACTGTTCTGCACAGTAGAGCGTGATTTCGGAACCCCGGACGATTTGCGCCAACTAGTGAACACCGCGCATCAGCACAGTATGGCGGTAATTCTGGATCAAGTATTTAATCACACCGATAACAGTTTTAATCCACTTTGGCAGGCCATCCTCGAACATCCCGATGAAGAGCTTCGAGCAGATGAAGGCGGCTTGTATTTTAATGGCTCAACACCCTGGGGTAACCGGGTTGCCACAGAAAAACAAGATGTGCAAAATATGCTAATCGATGCCTGTAAATTATTTATGGTGGAATATCATGTGGATGGTTTTCGGTTTGATGCCACCCATCAGTATTATATGAACCACGAATTCTTGCAACGATTAGCAACTGAATTACAAGGCTTTAAATCTGACGTCATTCTTATCGCAGAAAACCTGCCAAATCAGCGCGATTTGAATCGCAATGGTTTTGATGGTTATGCTCAATGGTGCGATCAATTTCACGATAAAAGCAAAGCATTGTTACGTGAAGGCAGCTTTGAAAATCAATGGCAATACAATACTGACCATATCGGTGATATGTTTTATTTCAGTAAAGGCAGTTTTGCCAGTCACACCAATAACGTAGTGAACTACTGCGAAAGCCACGATGAAAATAGTGTGGCTTTTGAAGTAGCATCCAATCCGACTTTGAATAATCCTGCTGCGAAAGACCGAAAAGGGCGACTGGGTATGATGTCGACTATGGTGGCTATGGGCGAACCGATGATTTATATGGGACAAGAATTCAATATCGACCGGCCGCGTAATATTGTCACTGTTGATTGGCCAAAGAATTTAGACGAAACAGATTTTTATCAATGGTCATCACGTTTAATAAATTTGCGTAAACGTTATCCGGCGCTGAAATTGTCAGGTTATAATCCCGAAACCACCGGGCAATTTCAATGGACTTTGGCACCCTGGATGGATAAAACACACGGCGGTGGTAGCAAAGTAGTTGGTTGGCGGGCTAAACCTAATGGTGATGCCCACGATACCATGCTGGTGATGTTGAACTTCGAAAATTACGATGTACAAGTGGATCTGGATTTCGGAATACCCGGCAAATGGGTGAAGCTGGCAGACAGTGAAAATGTCAACGACATTGCTCCCATGGGTACCAACTCGGAACAAGATACTAATACCATCAGCACCCTGGACGGTAACTTCAGAGGATTCAACTTACCCAGCTCAAGTGGTTTTATTTATAAATGGCAAGCGCCAATTTCGTAATCCTAACTCGAAATACATAAACAAAACTCATAATTATCGATAACAGCAGCACCATCGGTAAATCAAATGCTGATAATGAAACAGTTGTCCCTGACTCGGACATTTCCCTGGATGCCAGGTAATGAAATACAAGTAACAAATTTTATTGTAGCGCCATTAATTTAAGAATAAAATTACTTCAGTAAAGAAAATGTGTGAACTTTCCCGGCTTTTTTATCAAATGATACTGTTGTTGCACAACCATTATCGATATTAATCGTCGATAATAAGGCATCTGCATAATCTATATTGCTAGATTCATATAATCTTAGAGATTTTAGAACAATTTCTGCATTTTGCAGTATTATTTGTCTGGTGGATGCAAGCTGATAAATTATATTAACTAATGATTGCTTGGTAGTATCATAGCAACTCTCAAGAACCCATACAGTTTCTATAAGAACGATGTAATTAATAAATCCTGGTTCTTTGTCCGTAAGTTTTTGTTCAATAAATCGGGTTGCTTTACTAGACTGCACTTTATCGTCTTGAGCCAAATAACGAATTAAGACATTAGTGTCTAAACCTATCAACGTTTATTCCTTGCCTTATTTTTTATTGCGTCATCCATCGCTTGCAATGAAATGATTTTTTTAGGTTTCGAAATAATTCCTTTTAATGCCGAAATATCATTTGTAGCAGGAACAAATTTAAATACTCCAGATTCAATTTCAACAAACTCAACTCGGTCGCCTGCTCCAATACCGAGCCTATCCCGAACATCTTTCGGTATTGTAATTTGTCCTTTACTTGTTAAAGTTGCTTCAGACATATACCCATTATCCCTTTCAAATACTTACATCCTTACTTTATAGTAAGGAATTTGTATTGTCAATAATACTCAATCTCTGGATGTCTATGTTTTTTCTATGATTGACTATTATAATATACATATACTATAAATATGACCAGTATATTAGTCATTTTACTTGACTCAGCAGATAAAGCTGCACCATAATGGCTAGTATAAGAGTGATTTATGGCTATTTTGGCGATCAATTACGTGGTTGGTATTAGCAATGACTAAAACAAGAATCTATTCACAATACAGCATTGAAGCAGCAGTACTGCTTAGTGCTCAAATAAAGCTTGGTCGCAAACAACGAAAATGGACGGAAAGCGAGCTAGCAAGCCGAGCTGGTATATCGCGCGCAACGCTTCAAAAAATAGAAAAAGGCGATATGACATGCGCAATCGGATTGGTTTTTGAAGTGGCGACACTTGTTCGTGTCCCGCTCTTTGATACTGACAAAACCTCAATGGCTATGCATCTGGACAGGATGAGCGATAAACTTGCACTGCTTCCAAAGGCTGTCCACAGATCCAGAAAGGCTGTAGATGATGACTTCTAATCGAGAATATACCGAAGCATATGTATGGATCTGGCTACCAGAGACAACAAGTCCTATCGTTGCTGGAAAACTTACAACAGAAAATAATTCTTTAATTTTCAATTACGGTAAGAGTTATCTGGGCTGTGACGATGCAATTTCAATATATGAGCCAGAATTGCCTTTACGCTCTGGTGCACTCCCCTTACTCGCTGACATGTCGATGCCGAGTTGCATCCGCGATGCTGCGCCAGATGCATGGGGACGACGTGTCATCATCAACAACAAATTAGGTCTTAAAGGTGCGAAAGCAGATAGCGCGCAACTTGATGAGTTAACCTATCTTCTTGAATCAGGATCTGATCGCATCGGAGCTTTAGATTTCCAACACTCGCCAACAGAATATATACCTCGCTCTTCTGCGCGCGCAACCTTAGATGAGTTACTGGAGTCTGCTGAACGTGTTGAAAAGGGCGTGCCTCTCACACCAGAACTTGACCAAGCACTTAATCATGGAACAGCAATTGGTGGTGCGCGGCCTAAAGCCCTCATTGACGGGGATGGCAAAAAATATATTACTAAGTTTTCTTCCAGCTCCGATTTATACAGTGTTATAAAAGCTGAGTTTATCGCAATGCGCCTTGCCAGGTTATCAGGGTTAAATGTTGCATCTGTAGAGCTAACAACATCATCGAATAAAGATATTCTACTCATTGAACGCTTCGATCGTATCTCTACGCCAAAAGGATGGAAGAGAAAAAGCATGGTTTCTGCGTTAACCATTTTGGGACTGGATGAGATGATGGCTCGTTATGCAAGCTATGAAAAACTCGCTGGCATTATACGGTCTGATTTCACTAATGCGAAGGCTACACTAAAAGAACTATATTCACGTTTAGTATTTAACATACTAAGCGGCAATACTGATGACCATGCGCGTAACCACGCCGCCTTCTGGGATGGTAAAGAACTAACCCTGACACCAGCTTATGATATATGTCCACAAGGACGCGCAGGCAATGAAGCATCACAAGCTATGCTCATCGCCGGCAATAATAATCTTAGCCAGTTAAAAACCTGCCTTGAAACTGCCCACACTTTCCTTCTTTCTGAACAAGATGCACGTGAAATTTTTGAACAACAACAATCTGTTATTGAAGAAAAGTGGAACGCTGTTTGTGACGAAGCAAAACTAAATGAAGTTGATCGTAAAGTACTTTGGGGCAGACAATTTTTAAATGCGTTCTCTACTATAACGGATTAAATACTATGGA
>JBGMQW010000025.1:0-3518 GCA_048060815.1 Thiohalomonadales bacterium
TGATAGGTGCGTTTTTGGGAACCGGTACAACTAAAGCAAAACCAGCAACTACAAAACCAGATCGAGATTTTTCTCGTACTGGCATTGATTTTCAAGCTGATTTAGGTGGTTCTCGAATTCAGGCAGCTTATATTATGGCTGAAGATGATAATGATATTAACGGCACTGTAACGAATAAGGATAAAAACAATGCTTATTCCTTACAATATTATTATACGATGAAAACAGCCACTGGTTCACCAACATTAGTTCCAATCGTACGACTGGATTCTTATGAACAGAATAATGGGAACGATAAATATGATGAGCTTACGTTAAACCTGACTTATTATTTCACAGAGAATTTTAAAGGCTTTGTTGAATACTGGGATCAGTTAAGTGTCCCGGGCACTCAAGTAGCAGATAATCGCACAACAGTACAATTTACTGTCGGTTTCTAAAATTTATTTTCCTGAACAAAAAAGAAAATGCAAACAGCTTCAAATCCTGTTTGTATTTTCTTTTATTTTGATTAATTTAAAGGTTTTGTAGATATGATTAAACAGTCTAAATTGTCGATATTACTCTCCCTTGCACTGGCTTTTTCACCCGCTATAGTAAACAGTGCCGGCATTTCACAAGCTGAAATACTGGCTTCGCAGTGTTTTGTTTGCCATGGACAAAAAGGTGAAGGCTCAGGTAAAATTCCGGAATTACGCGACCTGGAAAAGTCTGACATTATTGAAAGCTTGCAAGGCTTTAAAACAGGTGAAGAAAAATCGACAATAATGGAACGTTATGCAAAAGCTTATACAAAAGCAGAAATAGAGTTACTTGCAAACTATTTTTCTAAACTTAAATAAATAATATATTTTATATCGGAGGATGACATGAGAGATTATTCACGTCGTGACTGGTTAAAACGTGTAGCAGCAGGCGCTGCGGCATTAAGTGCTGGTGAGTTATTGTTATTAAATAATCTTCATGCTAAAAACACTGGGAATGTTGTTGTTATTGGCGGTGGTTACGGTGGTGCGACCTGTGCGCATTATATTAAAAAATATGCTCCAAATGTTAATGTCACATTAATTGAACCGAGTAAACAATTTATTAGTTGCCCATTCAGCAACTTGGTAGTGGCTGGAGTGAAACCAATTGATTTTATAACTCATCAATATTCACCTCTTACAAAAAAATACTCAATTAATCTAGTACATGATTGGGTAACAAAAATAAATAAATCAAAGAACAAGGTAACATTAAAAAGTGGTAAATCTCTGAATTACGATTTTTTAGTGGTATCACCGGGTGTTGATTTTAGATGGGAACAGATAGCTGGCTACAACGAACAAAATAGTAAAATTATTCCGCATGCATGGAAAGCCGGTGAACAAACGCTATTACTACATAAACAAATTCAATCAATGAAAGATGGTGGCACCTTCATTATTTCAATACCGGAAAAACCCTATCGAGCACCACCTGCACCGTATGAACGTGCCAGTCTGGTAGCTGATTATTTATCTAAGAATAAACCAAAATCGAAGATAATATTACTGGATCCAAATGGCAGCTCAGAAAAACTGGAACTATTCAAACACGCATGGGATAAATACTATAACGGAATGATAGACTGGATCGATGGAAAAGATGCACTTATTACCAAGCTTGATATTAAAAACAAAACTGTTTTTAGTAAATCCGGTGCCAAACATAAAGGTGATGTGATTAATTTAATCCCACCACAATTTGCAGCAGGTATTGCTCGAAACTCGGGCTTGGCAAATAAATCAGGCTGGTGTGATATTGATCCAAAAACGTTTAAATCAAAAAACGCCAAAAATATCTACGTCATTGGTGATTCCAGTAACGCAGGCGACATGCCAAAACTTGCACATGCAGCAAACAGTCAGGCTAAAGTTTGTGCCGTTGCGATAGTATCAAGCTTAAATGGAAATCCAATTAGTGACCCCGTTCTCAATACCAGCATTTATAGTTTTATTTCGACGAAGTCTGCCATATCAGAGGTAGGTGTTTATCGTATTAAACAAAACAAAATAAAACGCGTATCTGGTGGTATAAGTAAGAAAAATGCCTCTAAAAAGCATCGAATCAAGGAATCCAAATTTGCATATGGATGGTACAAAGGTATTACTCGAGATATGCTCGGTTCTTAAACAACTTTTGTTAAGCTTAAATTAATCTTAGACCTCTACACTCACACTTAACATTTATTGTTAAGCAAAAATTAATTTAAGCTGTCTACACTTGCGTTTAATATCTTTAAAAGTGTATTAGAACTGACACTATTTAACAGTCAAATTTTAATGCAATTGTTATTGAGGTATAAAAATAAATTTGATTAAACTTAATTAAATTTGGAACTTTTTTTATTAAACACACGTTTTAATAAACAACGAGACACCACTTAAGCAATAATAATTGTTAAATAGTAATTAACAGAGGTGCACTGCAATGAAATCGAAAAAGGAATCAAAAAAATCGACTGATACAGTTAATACTAATAGTAGTGAGCCTAAAACAAAAAAGTTTGTATTCGGTGGAATAACAACAGTTGCAGTGTCTTCACTTTTCATTGGTGTTTTAGCCTCGTCAGGGTTTAGTAATGCAGTTGATTGGACTAATACTGAACAGTTTTGTGTTTCATGTCATGAAATGCAAATAAATTTAAATGAATACACTGATACCGTACATGATAAAAATCGCACCGGTGTCTCAACTACCTGCCCTGACTGCCATGTTCCAAAAGATTTCAAATCCAAGATGCTGGCAAAAGTACGTGCGTCAAAAGACATTTACCATCACCTGATGGGAACAATTGATACTAAAGAGAAATATGAAAAACATCGTTTAGGTATGGCTAAAAAAGTTTGGCAAATGATGCGTGAAACAGATTCTCAGACCTGTCGCAGCTGTCATACGGTTAAAGACATGGCATTTGAAGAACAACAAGGACGTGCAGCACGCAAACACAAAAATATGTCTTTAAAAGGTAAAACCTGTATTGATTGTCATAAAGGAATTGCTCACGAGTTACCTGAAGATTATATAGAAGAAGATGTTTAAAAGGTATATTCGTATAATTTACATACAAAAATTTATGTTTTATGAAAACAAAAAATAATTTTTTTTCTTAAGGACCGGCTGCCACATAACAGTATGGATGCTGGAGGAAGGAATTAATTGCGCAGGGAGCAGCAATCAAGGACGTGGCAGTCGAACGGGCCAAGGATGGCATTTATTTGGTTAAAATGCATCAAAATTGTGATCAGTAGTTCAGAATAAATTCTTAACGCTTTTTATAATTAAACCGAGTACGAAAAATGTACTCGGAATAATATTTAATGCTAACTACAAACTAATCATTAGATCCTTTACTATTACCACCTTGACCTTGGTTCATATTAGCACCTTGGCCTTGATTCATATTAGTACCTTGGCCTTTACCTTGATTCATATTAGCACCTTGGCCTTTACCTTGATTCATATTAGCACCTTGGCCTTTACCTTGATTCATA
>JBGMQW010000025.1:3618-6833 GCA_048060815.1 Thiohalomonadales bacterium
ACCTTGATTCATATTAGCACCTTGGCCTTTACCTTGATTCATATTAGCACCTTGGTTTTGACCTTGATTCATATTAGCACCTTGGCCTTGACCGCCCATACCACCTGCGCCACCGCCCATAGCTGATGCAATCATTGGACTAACACTTAATGCCAAAGCAATCCCTGATGTGGCTAAAAAAGATTTAATTGATTTTTTCATATTTAAATTTCCTTTTAAGTTAGTTTATATTGATATTCTAATCGAGATTTTATTATATGTGAGATTTTATCCCACTTAAAGAGGTATGTATCACATAATTAAAAAAAATATAATTTAATTGATCTCAATCAATCTGAAAATTCTGGTTTATTTAAATATAATTCTGCTCGATTAATACACAAATATATTTAAACTTGCTAAAATTAGATTAATTATTAAACAATTTATAGAGCATAATAAATATAAGAATATTATTTATACAACTTAAACAATTAATATTGTCTAAAAGTTAAGTAGTAGTTAAAGATCAATATTTCTTAACCGATAGATATTTTAATTCAACTCAGAAAATTTACTTTTAACACCATTAAATTAAGCCAAAAGACTGACACTCTAATTTATTAAGCAATATTTGATGATAAGGAGTCCCAAAATGAACAAGCCATCTCAAATAGTAATAATGTTATGCAGTACTGCTGTATTATTTTTATTTGCAGGGAATGCCATCAGTAAAAATCATCATGGATTGAAATTCGACCTGGTCGCATCGGAGCGAGCAAAAGTAGTTAACGTAAACGTTATAGAAAAGGGTTCTACAATTAAAATTAAAGGTAAACTCAGAAACAAACGAACGGGTCGTAATGTGCAAATACCCGGGTATGTCGAAATCAGTATCATCGCAGCTGATGGAAGTGTTATAAGCACTAAAAATACTTTAATACGTAAAATAAAAAGTTTAGCGGCTCATAGAAGAAATACGAATTCTCGTTATGCATCTTTTCAATATGAATTTAAAAAAGTACCCGAACCTGGTAGTGTCATTCGTATCAAACATCTTCAATAATAAAATCACACAAAACACCTACAGATTATTCTGTAGGTGTTTTATTAACTACATATAGATATAGCTTTTTTGTGCATCGGAAATTACAAACTAAGTTCCATACGTACACCAATTACCGTAGCATCAGGCTTGCTGTTAAACATACCGGGGTGTGTAATCCATTGAACATCCGGTTTTATAGCAAACCATGGTGAAATTTGCATAAAATAGGAAAGTTCAATTGCAGTTTCTGAGTCAGCTGCTGGATTAGCACTTTTAAATGAATTCGTTGGATTCGCGATTGCAATACCAAGCCCAAACTGATCCTCATCACGTCCGGGAAATAACCCGGTATAAACCAGTCCACCACCATTATAGGTTTTAACATCGTTTACTTTATCTTCTGCAAAACCATAACGGATGAAAGCATTAAGCCCTTGAGTTGAGTCATTACCCTCTTGAAATATCATACCATCTGCAGATGCATAGGCGCCTTGGTTTTTGGTATCTTCTGCCAATCCAGTTTCTTTATCAAATTTTCCTTTACTATAACCCCAAAAACCTAATGCAAACTTATGAAAACGATCATCGTCTTTAGAAACATGCCCAATTTCAACATTCATTAGAACACCGTCAGTGGAATCAAGTGTAATATTTGCATTTCGCTTGTTTGGATCATTTGGATCACCCGGAACACCATCCAATACCACACCTTGTAAATAAGTTTGGTCGGTTACGTTGACTAAGCCCCGTAATGCTAAAGATACAACTGGAAAGATAGAAGGTCCTGCTGCGCCTGATTGTGAAAAATCCGGACCAATGCCATGAGACGAACCACTAAATAAACCGGCAGTTTCCGTCACATCAAATTCCGAGTTTAAATCATAAAGTCCAAATAACATTGAATATTTGTCATCAAGGAAACTTTGTTGATACCATATTTCATGCAGTTTCCAGGCATCTGGAGAATCGATATTATTAAAGGTCTGTACGTCTCCAACAAAGTCTGAAGGATTGTCTCCACCAGTACCGAGCACATAAAAGAAGAACGTAGCGCCACCCAAACCCCATGCTTTTTCAGCATCAATGGTCATGGTGATATCAGAATTATTAAGATAAACCGTTCTTTTTTGCGCAAGAAGATTATCATCAGAATAGTCCAGATAGTAAAAATCCTGGGTATAAATGAATTCAAACTCATAACCTTTGTCAGCAAGGCTGGTACGTGCCCCGCCCCAATCACCAATTAAAAAATTATCACCATAAGGTGCTCCAGCTGTTTCATCTGCTTGAATAAAATTAAATGGTGAGCTAATCAAAAAAGGTAACACGAAACGTGTTAGTGATCTTACTTTCATAAAAATTCCTTTTATTTAAAATCCATTAAGTATTATGATTGTTAAATCACCTTATACATTTTATTTCTTAAGAATTTCTTAAGACAATCCATTATTGTTACAAAATTATGACATTAAATTTATTCTTTAGACATAAACCAAATACACAGTTAAATTGCAGCAGAATCAAGTTTTTAAATTATAATCATATAGAAATTTTTTATAGATAACCCTATTTAGAATGCTTTAAATATTTAACATAAAATGTTTTAAATGATTAAACTATTTGACACACTGAACCTTTCAATAGTATTAATGTCGTAACAACTAATGATAGATTATATTAAAGTGCATAAGAACAACTACAACCAAACAGTAATACTAGTTTAATAAACTGTAAGTAAATTACTTCTTGTTAAGTCTATAAATCAAGATGATCATCAAAATAAAACTATTCTTAAAACTTCTAATATTAACTATAGCTATTTAGCATATGAAGAAGAGGAAAAACCATGAAACTGTTAAACAACAAACTAAACCAATTAATAATGACTGCAGCATTATCGCTCTCAATTTCAAGTGCTTTTGCAAATCATCCATTACAAATAGAAGCCAAATCAACGGATGAAGCAAGTTTCTCCAATGTTAAAGCTACTTTGAAAAATGAATCAATAAATATCAGTGGTGATATAAAACGCAATAAAAGCGATCACCTAATCATTCCGGGTAATGTGAAACTCGAGCTTCTGGATGAAAATGATAAAATACTGAAAACAGTAACAACCGCGCAAAAACGTCATAAACACCGTGTCAACAATATCTACACTTTTAACAAAAAAATTCCTGTAAGTTCA
>JBGMQW010000025.1:6933-24472 GCA_048060815.1 Thiohalomonadales bacterium
GCTGGTGGAAACCATGAAGGACATCATAAAGACAAAAAAATGAACATGGATGATGATAATCATTGGATGGCTCCTGATAAGGATGCATCACGCCCCAACCCGATAACATCCGATAAAAATTCAATATCCCGTGGTCAGTCAACTTATAAAGTTAACTGTATGTCTTGTCACGGTGAAGATGCTAAAGGTGACGGACCAGCGGGAAAAAATCTTAAACCCAAACCTGCCAATCTAGTATTAATGTCAGGAAATCATTCTGATGGGGATTTCGCCTGGAAAATCACAACGGGTAAAGGAGCAATGCCACCCTGGAAAAAGGTTTTATCTGAAAAACAAATATGGGATTTGGTTAATTATATTCAATCCCTTTCTAATAGCCAAAAGCAACACAATGATAATAAACATCAAGAAAATCATAAACATTGAATGTTTTAATAACAGTACAATGATGCATTTATACCCCACGGTTAGATGCTGTATATAGTATTATATTGTTTTTAATTTTACTACTGGTATTAATATTTATACGTTATAGTAATATATATTCTTGTTAAATCTATATTAATTTTAAGATTATTCAAATTTACTTTATTAGGAGTTTTAAATGAAAAATAAAATAATCATTATTTTAACTATCAGTCTTTTTTATTTCACCACTAACGTGTTTGCAGCACCGTTAGCGGAAATTACTGTGTACAAAAGCCCAACATGCGGCTGTTGCACAAAATGGATTTCGCATCTTGAAAAAAATGGGTTTAAGGTTAACGCATTTAATGTCAAAGATGTTTCTGTGTATAAAGTTAAGAACAAAGTTACGCCAGAATTAGCGTCATGTCATACAGCAACTGTTAATGGTTATACAATTGAAGGTCATGTGCCCGCACAGGATATTGTACGTTTACTAAAAGAAAAACCAAATGTGAAAGGACTCGCTGTACCTGGAATGCCTATGGGGTCACCCGGTATGGAAATGGGTAGTAAGAAAGATCCATACGATGTAGTTTCTTTTGATGAAAAAGGAAATAAAAAAATATTTTCAAGTCATTAATTTTTAGGCCTGATAATTTTGATATTTATAGTCAGTTCATCAAATAGTGGTTTCTGGTGGTTTCCGTTTAACACGGAAACCACCCAATAATTAAAACCAGGCACGAATTCCTAAAACAATTTGGCTATCTTTAACTTTAGTTCCAATATTTTTAGCAAAATCAGCCGTATTACCAAATTTATTATTCCAGTTAACACCTATATAAGGAGCAAACTCCCGCCTTATTTCATATCGAAGTCGCAAACCTATTTGTGAATCGGATAAACCAGAACCAATTCCAATCTCTGCATCATCCTTACTATGAAAATTAACTTCAATTTCAGGTGTTAATATCAATTTCTGGGTAAACAGAATTTCATACTCGGCTTGAAGTCGTAATCCTAGTTGTCCTGATACACCAATAAAGACCGCACTATCAATTTCATAAAAATAGGGGGCAAGTCCTTCGAAACCCACAACCAACCAGTCTCTTGTTGGTTTTGGATTTATATCTGTTCGCCAACCAACCTGAAAGTCCCAAAATGGTGCAATGGCACGACTATATAATGCTTGTAATTCAAGTTCCTCAGTATCACTTTTGACTTGTTCGGCATCAACTTTAAACCAGAATTTATTTAAATCTACGCCAACCCAGCCTTGCGCCTCAATAACCAGAGGATCGTCACCATTAGTCACACGTGTTTCAATTTGGTCAATTAATATTTTTGTGATAATCGGATCATCTTCCATACCACCTGCAAAAGCTGAACTCGAGAGTAAAAAGCCTATTAGGATGATGTAAAATATTTTTTTCATTTTGCTCTCCTCTCCTAACTAACTTCAACTTTACGAAACATACCTAACATGTGATACAGAAGGTGACAATGATATGCCCACCCTCCCATAGCATCGGCGGTGACCAGATAACTAATTTTTGCACCAGGCTGGACAATTACAGTATGTTTACGCGGGATATAATCGGCATCTCCGGTTTCCAAATCACTCCACATACCATGAAGATGAATAGGATGATTCATCATAGTATCGTTTATTAAATTAATACGGACACGTTCTCCAAATTTAAGTTGCAACGGTTCAGCGTCTGCAAACTTAATTCCATTCATTGACCACATATAGCGACTCATATTACCTGTGAGGTGGAGATCTATTTCTCTTTCGGGTTCTCGCGGATCGGGTGTTTTATATAGATTTCGTAAATCAGCATACGATAATACTTTACGACCATTGTCTTTTACACCGGTACCAGGATCATCAAGGCGATATTTTGCACCATCAGCATGCATGTCAACATGAGGGCCATATTCCGAATCTGTATGGATAATTTTATGGTTGCTTCCATAACCCGCAAGGCCAGATCCTATTTCTGGTTTTGTTTTTTTAGAATGATCCATGCCACTCATGTTTTCCATTTTTGAATGGTCCATGCCTTCCATATTATCCATATTTTTCATTTTTGAATGGTCCATGCCTTTCATTGAACTCATGTCCATCCCCATATCGCCATGACTTAAAAAAGGTGCTGCATCCATTTTATGGACTTCACTCGTTAATGAAAGATCAGGAGTTAAACTGCCAAGCGCATAACCACTACGATCGATTGCTTGAGCGAAAATGTTATATTCCCTATCATCACTGGGTTCAACAATGACGTCATATGTTTCAGCAACACCCATTCTGATTTCATCTACAGTAACAGGTTGTATATATTGACCATCAGCAGCAACTACTGTCATTTTAAGACCTGGTAAACGAACATCAAAAAAAGTCATTGCAGCAGAATTAATTAAACGCAGTAAAACTTTTTCACCTTTTTTAAATAACCCGGTCCAGGGATTCGCCGGTGTGTGGCCATTTGTTAAAAAAGTATAGGTATATCCAGTAACATCAGAGAAGTCTCTGTCAGACATACGCATTTTGTTCCACATACCACGTTTATCCCAGAACTTATCCCAACCATCTTGATTAATTTCTTGCACTGCCTCAAAAATAGTGCGTTCCCGGAAATTATAATAATGACTTAATTTTTTTAACTTATAATAAATATTCTTTGGATCTTCATCACTCCAGTCAGAGAGTACAACAACATAGTCTCGATCGTAATGATAAGGAGGAGGTTTTATTGGATCAATAACGATTGCACCATAAGCACCTGTTTGTTCCTGAAAGCCTGAATGACTATGATACCAGTAGGTACCATTTTGATTCACCGGAAACTGATAGCGAAAGGTTTCACCCGGTCTAATTCCTTTAAAACCGTCACTAATGTTTGGTACACCATCCTGACTACTGGGTAAAATAATACCGTGCCAATGTATCGAGGTATCATGTGCCAGATTATTAGTGACATTAAGTGTTACAGTATCACCTTCTTTCCAGCGTAATACCGGTGCAGGTACTGAACCATTTATTGCTGTTGCAAAACGTTCAGCTCCGGTAAAATTTACTTTTGTTGGCGAGTAGGTTAAATCAAACCGTGAACCATTTAAGATATTTGATCTACTAAAACTTCTTTTCATAGATTCATTCGATTGAGCATTAACGCTCAAACCAAGCCCCATTAGAGCACCACCTGCAGCAATACCCTGTACAAATTTGCGCCGAGATAATGATATTTGACCTAAGTCAGGTAAAATAATTTTGGACATTTTCGATTCCTTTTTATGTCAATATGCAAACCTGTTTTAATTTATCAATTAAACAGGCACATCAAATATTTAATTAGAAATTGTAATAGCTTTATATATAAAAGCAACTACGACTTAAAATAGAAGGATCAGAGTTTTGGTGGACGATAAATTGCAGAATGAAGATAATTTATAAATGTTTTATTTTCTATAGGTGATCTTTTACCATTATTATAACTAATATAAGTATTTTTATTTGATGGTAATGCTGAAATTACACTGTTTACACAATGTGTTGATACACAATTTCTCTCACAACATTTTTGTGTTTTGAACAATTTCATTTTCTGATGCTTTGTATTTTCCATTTCTAAACAACTACTATTAGCTGTTGCAAAAACTACCTCTAGAGGCGATACGACTAATAACATAATTAAAAAAAGAGATATAATTTTTTCTGACATAATAACTGTGAGTTTATTTTTTAACTAAAGTTCAGTAATTGCAGAAAATTAAACTAAAATACTTTATTTATGTTGATATATTTAATTATTATTCTTGATTTCAATACCTTTCCAAGCTTCAATACCACCTTCTAAATAACGTGCTTTTAAATTACTTTCCTGCAAAGTATCCAAAACACTGTTGCTTACTCCTCCACCCCTAACACAGAATAAAATTACTTCCTTATCTTTATCAAGACTATTTTTCCAATAGGCTATTTGTGTTGGATCGTACCATGTTGCATCAAGTATCGAATCTGTTGAGTCTTCCTTATCTTCCTTACGGCGTACATCAATTAATTGAATTGAATCAGATGGCAGTAAAGATTTAAGTTCTTCAGCGTTTAGTGTACGTGACATAATATTATTCCTTTTTAGTATAACTCGAAGCTACATTAAATCACTATTTATTACAAACTGATTAATTTTTATCCATTTCAATGAAAATGATATAGAACCTGTCTGTTCATCGGTATTTTGCCTACACTATAGATAATCATAAATTTAAGTTTTTGAGGAAATTCTGTTGTCAACAATATTTAATGATGCACAAACCAGGCTTACGGATGTTTTTCGTTACATTAAACTATCTGATGATATTCGCGAACGATTGGAATTCCCAAAACTGGCTTTGTCGGTCAGCATCCCGGTTCGAATGGATGATGGTAGCTTAAGAGTTTTCAAAGGTTATCGTGTACAGTTTGATGATACTCGTGGTCCTACAAAAGGCGGAATACGGTTTCATCCTGATGTAAATCTTGATGAAGTTACATCACTTAGTTTTTGGATGACCATTAAGTGTGCTGTTACAGGCTTACCGTTTGGCGGTGCGAAAGGCGGAATTATAGTTGATGCTAAAGAATTATCTCAATTGGAGCTGGAACGGTTATCACGAGGTTATATTCGTGCGATTGCAGATGTCATAGGGCCTACCAGAGATATTCCTGCACCAGATATGTATACTAATTCTACCATTATGGGTTGGATGGCAGATGAGTACTATCAAATTAAAAGAGAACAAGTACCTGGAGTGATAACTGGTAAACCCGTTCATTTAAATGGTTCTTTAGGTCGTACTGCAGCAACTGGTAGAGGAGCATTATTTGTTTTGCAAGAATGGGCAAAACGTAAGAATCTAAAACCCAATAATACCACGATTGCAGTTCAAGGATTTGGTAATGCCGGTTTTCGATTTGCAATGCTTGCTCATCAGGCTGGTTTCAAAATTATCGGTTTATCCGATTCGAAAGGTGCAATTTATACTAATGAAGGTCTGGATCCAAATTTAATCATGCACCACAAGAGAACACGTCGTGAATTAAAAGCCTTATTGTATTGTGATGCTTCTGTTTGCGAAGAAGCAGAACACGCTAATTATACTAACGAAGAGTTATTGGAACTAGAAGTGGATGTACTGGTACTCGCTGCTTTAGAAAACCAAATAACACATCAAAATGCAGATCGAATAAAAGCTAAGTATATACTGGAGGTGGCTAATGGACCAATCACTTCACAAGCAGATGCTATTTTATCAAGTCGGGGAATTACGGTCATACCTGATGTGTTGGCAAATGCGGGTGGGGTAACAGTGAGTTATTTTGAATGGGTACAAAATAGAGCTGGTTACTATTGGAGTGAAGATGAAGTAAATAATAAATTACATAAAATTATGGTAAAAGAAGCGAATTTAATTTTTGATTTAGCCAATGAAAAGAATATAAGCCTGCGTACAGCAGCTTATTTACAAGGTGTAACGCGTATTGCGGGTGCGATGAGCGAACGCGGTACTCGAGAATATTTCCAAAATGATAATTCTAAATGAATTCTAGAATATAGTTAAACCGAAAATTGGATATGAAAGACTGGAATCAATATTAAATTGACAATCCTTAGCACGATTACGGAAACGTTTTGCTTCTTTGTCGTTTTCGGCAACTAATACACCTTCTTCTAATAATTCTGCAAGCTTAGTACACGCTAAAGGATGCCCTGCTTTTGCGGCTTCGGTTAAGAAGGTAATAGCATTATCAACATCAACCGGAACTTTCCTTAATACGTATTCATTCGAATTTGTAAATTTATCGCAATAAACACCTCGTATATCACCAAGCAAATATAATGCCAGTACATATTTAACTTCAAAAAAGCCTTTGCATAAAACTTCCGATTCATCGGAATAATTATTGTTAATGTTTAATAAAATTTGATATGGATGCTTGTTTGCATATTTTTCAATAATAATTACATCCTCTTCCTCTTCCCAGTCAAGTTCTCTTTCTTCGCCTAAATCAGGCATTGTAGTAGACATTAATACTTTTGCTTTTATTATATCCAGATCCCAAAAATTCCCCGCTAAAGGATCATAATTACACAGATTTAAACCTGTTTGAATATTTTGTTTTAATAAAAACTGTCGACCATTACAATAAATATAAGCGAGCGTGACCCGTTCAGAATATTCACTACTTAACATAGAGAGATATTTAATAGCCTGCAAATAATTTTGATCAATATTATATTTTTCAGAACCATCATAATAAGTGTGCATTAATTTTCTTATTGCACCTTTATGCCCAAGCTCACTTGCTTTTTTATAACAAAATAAAACATCTTCTTTTTTTCGAGGAAGAATTTCTGATGAATCAAATACACCGGCAAGTTTATAAGCTGCTTCTGCTGCTTTTAAAGCATATGGACTATCTTTTTGAATTGTTAGAATAAATTTTAATAATGTTTGAACACCATAATCCGGATCTATCGGCGATGTCTTATTTAAAATAAAGTCAAATGCTATATCAATTTTCTTATCAAGACTCTGAAAAAATATTGGTGCTTTACGACTAAGAGTTGATACGCCACTAACAACATCAGTATCTGTAATAAAATCATCAAAATCAGAATCTGGATGAGAAAATTCGAATAAATAATTTAACGTATCTACAATATGATTAACATTATCAATTCCAGTATCTATATTTTCAAAATAATAAAGTTCATCTTGTGAATTATTAATACGGTATTTCGATAAACGTCGTTGAATTAAGGATTCAGTATGTTCTGGCTGCGAGGCAACACGAGAATATTGTAATTGGTAGTTACCAGAGATATTATAATTAAACTTATCTACAGCATCATTAATATCACCTAGATGCGATGTATGGCTAATTTTAAAATGATTTTCTTGTTCTGGATCTGACAGAATAAATATATAACCTGCTTCCTGATGCAGTATGCTATTTTCAGAAATTATATTTGTTATTTTACTACTCATAATAAAACGCCCTATATCTATAAATAATATAGGTCACATCCTTATTGTGATTACTGTATTCGTTCATTGTTCATTCTTCGAGTCTTTGTGAAGGCTTCTATTTATCAGACATACAGTAACCAATAAATTGTTTAATTACAATGCACTTAAATTGTTATGTTAAATTGATATTCTTTTCCAAATATAATGTATATATTAAGGCATTTAAACTGATTTAATCCGTTATGCGCTGTACAAAGAAGGTCTTTAAATGCTCACTAGAAATAGTAAAAAGAGAATAAAGGGCTGGTAGTCTTGTTTAATCTGTCTAACATTCAAGGCTGTTATCAACTGCATTTAACTGCGGAATCCAGGAAAATTAAAATTCACAAAAAATGGTATCAAAACTAAATAATTTGTAACTATAATTTAGCATATACAAACTGGTGTATAATAAAAAGTTGTCAATAAACCGGTAATCGATTAGCCCGAGAATTTTCTTGCTGCATACGAATGTTTACGGATATGTTTATTATTTAAAATAACGCTGCAATTAAATGGTTTTATAGCAATAATTTAGTTCTTAACCTTTTTCATACATTCTGATAAGCTCAATTGTTCATATTATTTACTTAAATTTTACCATGATCTACATTATTCCCCTCGGTATAATTTTAGGTTTACACTATTTAAATTAGTTAAAAAGAAAAATAATAATTCATGCCGTCTTATTTGTATCTTAGTATATTGTTACCGATAGCTTCTGCTGTAATATCTCTAATTTCTGATCGTTTTCCGGGTGTGATGCGCTGGATTGCCTTCCCTTTATTAGGGTTAAGCGGAATTTTTGCGGTATATGAGGGCCTTTCAGTATTAATTACCACTACACCCCAATTATATGAGTTACCTTTAGGACTACCATGGCTACCCTGGCATCTAAAACTTGACCCGTTAAGTGGATTATTTCTGTCAATTATAGGCATAGTGACAGTAGCAATAAGTTTTTTCGGACCGGGATATATACGTGAATTTATTCATGGTAAACAACCACTTGCAGTTTTAGGTTTTTTTACAGGTCTGTTTATTACCGGTATGTTACTCGTGGTTGTTGCAAATGATGCTTTTTCATTCATGGTCTCCTGGGAGTTAATGTCATTATCCAGTTATTTTTTAGTTGCTTACCAACATCAAAATGCAGCAAATCGGCGAGCTGCATTCCTTTATCTTTTAATGGCTCATGTTGGTGGAATTTTAATATTACTGAGCTTTGGTGTATTAGCTGGTTTTGGACATGGTCTAACATTTGATGCCATGCGTGCTGCTCCTCTTAATTTAATATGGGCATCAATTGCTTTTACATTAGGTTTACTTGGCTTTGGAATGAAAGCCGGACTGGTACCCATTCATACCTGGTTGCCTGAAGCGCATCCAGTCGCTCCCTCGCATATATCGGCATTAATGTCGGGAGTCATGCTTAAAGTTGCTATATATGGCTTTATTAGAATTACATTTGATCTCATTGGTGATGTACATTGGGGCTGGGGTGTTGCTGTTTTAATTATGGCAAGTTTTACAGCCATCTTTGGTGTGTTATACGCACTGGTTCAAACCGATATCAAACGCTTACTCGCTTATAGTTCAATTGAAAATGTCGGTATTATTTTTATTGGACTAGGACTTTCAATGATCTTTTTTGGAACTAACCACCCTATTCTAGGAGTGCTTGGTTTAATTGCATCATTATACCATTCGCTTAATCATGCCGTATTTAAAAGCCTGTTATTTTTAGGTGCAGGCTCGGTTATTCAACGAACCCATGAAAAAGACATGGAACGATTAGGCGGTTTAATAAATCGTATGCCCTGGACGGCACTATTTTTTCTAATAGGTGCAATCAGTATTGCATCGTTACCACCTTTTAATGGATTTGTTTCTGAGTGGTTAACTTTTCAAACTGCATTACAAGCAATAACACTTGAAAGTGGTGTGTTACGTGCAATTATACCAATAAGTGCTGCAGTTTTAGCATTAACCGGGGCATTGGGCGCAGCGTGTTTTGTTCGCCTGTATGGAATTACTTTTTTAGGTAAAGCACGTTCTAGACGAGCACGTACTGCACATGAAGCAAGTCGTGGGATGGGATATGCGCAAGGTTTGTTAGCAATTTGTTGCGTTTTGTTAGGAATCTTACCAAGTTATGTTATCGATTTGTTAAATACCATTCCGATGTCATTATTAAATCAAAGCTTAACAACGGCAACCGAACAAGGCTGGTTATGGTTAACACCGATTTCGGCTGAAAAATCTTCTTACAGCGCCCCACTTGTTGCAATTGGTGTTCTGATCGCATTATCACTATGGGTAACGGTTCATAAATTTTTAGTTCCAAAAGAAAAGTATCCGGTGGAACGAAAAGATACATGGGACTGTGGTTTCGGTGGTGGGACATCTCGAATGCAATATACAGGAAGTGCCTTTTCAGAACCTTTTAGAAGAATTTTTAAACCAGTTTGGCGCTTAACCGAGACCGTTAAGCGTGAACCAAAACCAAACCTGGAACTTGAACCCGCATCAATTCGTCACAAAATGCATGTTGAGGACATCACCTGGAATTGGTTCTATGTACCAATTGCTCGAGTTGTTCACCTAGCATCAAAACGCGTTACTCGTATTCAAACAGGACATTTGAGGCATTATTTAGCTTATTCATTTTCAACATTAATACTTTTGTTATGGATGATAACGTGATGGAGTGGTTATTTGCTTTTGCTCAAACCATATTATTTATTATCGCTGCTCCGTTATTCGCAAGCTGGATAAAAAGAATCAAGTGCAGACTTCAGAATCGTCGACCTCCTTCAATTTGGCAGCCCTATCTTAATTTATGGCGTTTGTTTGGAAAACAAGTAATTCTGTCTCATAATGCTTCACCCATATTCCGCTTTACTCCCTATCTTGTCATCGCGGTTACAGTTTTAGCAGCAGCAGTTATACCACTGATTAGTGTTAATCTACCATTATATGCAGTTGCTGATGTCATCGTATTAATTGGTTTTTTTGCATTAGCGCGCTTTTTTCTGACCCTGGCCGGTTTGGATGTTGGTACCGCATTTGGTGGAATGGGTTCATCACGGGAAATGATGATTTCATCATTAGCCGAACCAGCCATGTTATTAGCCGTTTTTACATTAGCGATGGTAGCATCGAGCACTAATTTATCAACTGTAATATTACAGTTATTACATACCGGTATTGCGCTTCGCCCCTCGTTATTATTTGCATTTTTAAGTTTATTACTTGTCGCGGTTGCAGAAACAGGACGTATCCCGGTTGATAATCCTGCTACACATCTTGAATTAACAATGATTCATGAAGCAATGATTTTAGAATATACGGGTCGACATCTGGCGCTTATCGAATGGGCTGGAATGATAAAACAAATGATCTATGGAGTTTTGATAGCAAACATCTTTTTCCCCTGGGGAATCGCGACTGAATTAAATTTGACCGCAGTTATTATCGCAACTCTCGCAATCACTTTTAAATTAATGATACTCGGTATCACACTTGCCATAAGTGAAACCGTTCTGGCGAAAATGCGCGTATTTCGTGTGCCTGCATTTTTAACATTAGCAATTACTCTGGCATTGGTAGGATTATTAAGCCATATCATCCTGGAGAATTTTTGATATGATATTAAGTCTGCCAATTGAACACCAGGCAATTTTATTTCTTGCAGCATTGGTTTTATTCACCTCGTTTATATTATTAGCGCAAACCCGTGTTTTATCTATGGTGAAAGCGTTTGCTGCGCAAGGTGTTTTTGTTGCTGTTACCACGGCTTTAGTTGCATTTGCTACCCAGCAACATCACTTATATATCTCCGCTATCTTAACATTAGCATTAAAAGCGATGTTTATTCCCTGGTTACTACACCGATTAGTACATAAATTAAAAATTGATCGTGAACCACATCAAGTTGATAATCCTGCGTTTGTTTTAATGGCTGGCGCAGCGTTAGTTATATTTTGTTATTACGTTACCTTACCCATAACACAACTTTCAGATGGTATTACCCGAAACACTATCGCAATAAGTATGGCCGTTGTTTTATTAGGAATGCTAATGCTGGTTACCCGTAACAAAGCAGTATCTCAAGTAATTGGTTTTATGTCTTTAGAAAATGGATTGTTTTTTGCAGCTGTTTCAGCAACTTATGGCATGCCAATGGTTGTTGAATTGGGTATTGCTTTTGATGTCCTGGTCGCAGCTATTATTTTCGGTGTATTCTTTTTTCACATACGAGATAGTATTGATTCATTGGATGTTAACCAGCTTAGTCGTTTATCGGAGCATGAAGAAGAATGATAGCTTTAAATTTCACGTTAATCATTCCTCTTGTCTCGGCTATTTTATTAGCCATAATAGCGCGTCAACGTGTTTGCAGCTGGTTTAATATTATTGCCAGTACTGGTACTTTTGTTGCCAGTATTTTCATGGCAATTGCAGTTCTGGAAACCGGAAAACCGATAGGTGGACAACAGGGTCAATTTTACATTGATGAATTTAATGTTTATTTAATTGTTCTGACAGCACTGGTTGGTTTAACGACATCAATATTTTCTCGCCCATACATGATGCATGAAGAGCAAATAGGTAAAGTAACGCAAAATAGAATGCGTCTTTATCATGCCAGTTATCAAGGATTCATTTTTACCATGTTATTGGCACTATCAACCAATAATCTTGGAATTTTATGGGTAGCACTTGAAGGTGCAACTCTCGCCACTGTCATGCTGGTTAGCTTATATCGAACTCCAGAGGCAATTGAAGCAGCATGGAAATATTTTATTATCTGTGGTGTTGGTATTGCTCAAGCATTGTTTGGAACTGTATTAATTTATTTTGCCGCCGCTAACGTCATCCCAAACCCTGAACACGCATTATTGTGGAGTGAGTTACAAAGTCATGCCGGACAACTTGAACCAGTGGTTATGGTAATCGCATTTGTATTTATCCTGGTTGGTTATGGCACTAAAATTGGGCTTGTACCAATGCATACCTGGTTACCTGACGCACATTCAGAAGGTCCAACGCCAATGTCAGCAGTATTATCCGGTTTACTTTTGAATGTTGCATTGTATGCACTTGTTCGGATTAAAATGATAACGGATGGCACCCTGGCTGTTAGTTCTGCTGGTCATGACCCAAATTTAGCTGGATATCTTATGATGGGTTTTGGCATTGTGTCTTTTTCCGTTGCTGCATTATTTTTACACCGGCAAAAAGATATTAAACGACTATTTAGTTACTCATCTATCGAGCATATGGGTTTAATGACATTTGCATTTGGACTCGGTGGGCCATTAGCAACTTTTGGTGCCTTGTTACACATGACGGTTCATTCTTTAACCAAGTCCGCAATATTTGTTACGGTTGGACACGCATGTCAAATTGCATGCACTCAAAAAATAGAAAATATTCGAGGTCTTATTAAAACCCAACCAGCTGTCGGGTGGGGATTATTAATTGGTACTGCTGCAATTGCTGGCTTCCCGCCTTTTGGGGTATTTACCAGTGAATTCTTACTATTAACAGCAACTATGGAAGCTCGCCCCTGGTTAACTGTACCATTATTATTAGGTTTAACGATTGCATTTGCCGGATTATTCAAACATTTACACCCTATTGTTTATGGTGATGCACCAGAAAATCAAAAGCCTGTGAATATGAATATGTGGCCGGTAATCATTCATTTAAGTCTGGTTTTGTGGTTAGGGCTCAATATTCCAGATTTTTTATCAAAGTGGTTTAATAGAGCAACGATTCTAATATCAGGTCAAGGGGTTCTACAATGAATCACTTTGAATGGCTAGATGATCTATTAAACCACTTTGAAAACGAACATGTATTATTACGTGATCAATCTTCAACTCAACTAGCACCAGCACATGTTCTTGAGTTTGATGCAGAAGACTGGGGACAAGTAGCTCAAATAGCATTAAAGCATGATCTACGCTGGGCTGGAATGTGGGCGGAACACCTTAACGATAATATACGAGTTAATGCCATATTTGAATTTTCAGGTGATTATTTAATAGCAAGAACATTTGTAGATATCAAAATACCTGTTCTTCCTTCTCACACCATTCATTACCCTGCTGCAGATAGACCTGAACGTAAAGCACAAGATATGTTTGGCATTGCATTTTCCGATCATCCGGATACCCGACGTTGGACTCGTCATCAAGCCTGGGGAGAAGAACTCTACCCGTTACGTAAAGATTTTCCAGTTGAAGGTAATCCTAAAAATAAAACACCTCCAGATAAAAATTATGTTTTTTTTCAAGCACAAGGCAGTGGTGTTTATGAAATTCCGGTAGGCCCGGTACATGCAGGCGTTATTGAACCCGGACACTTTCGTTTTCAAGCCGTTGGCGAACACGTTTTGAATCTGGAACAACGTTTAAGTTATGTGCACAAAGGCATAGAAAAAATTGCAGAAGGTCGTGATAGTAATGGACTCGCACGTTTAGCTGCGCGTGTATCTGGCGATAGCACAGTAGCCCACTCCTGGGCAGCTTGTATGGCAATGGAACGTGCTGCAAAAGTACAATTACCAACTCGAGCCAATTCTATTCGCGGAATTATGTGTGAATGGGAACGAATAGCAAATCACCTGGGCGACATTGGCGCTATTTGTAATGATGTTGGATTTGCTTTTGCACTCATGCAGACACATCGTATAAAAGAAGATCATTTACGGTTAGCAAACACAGTCTTTGGTCATCGGTTATTGATGGATCAGATAATACCCGGCGGCGTAAAAACAGATATAACAGAAGACTATTATAAAACAATGAAACGCCATTGCACTAAAATACATGATGAACTTTTTCCATTAATGGAAATATTTTATAACAATGCCTCATTAGAAGATCGTTTATTAGGAACCGGAATACTGTCGTTAAGTACTGCAAAAAAATTAGGTTGTATTGGTTATGTTGGTAGAGCAAGTGGTATGTCCTATGATGTTCGTAAAAATCATGCTTATCCACCCTATTCTTCATTTGCTGTTCGTGTACCGTCTTATGAACAAGGTGATGTATTAACAAGAATGAGAGTACGCGCTGAAGAAATTTACGAATCAATTCGTTTGATTAATTATTTAATTGACGAAATTCCTGATTCAGCCGTTATCACTCCGTGGCAAGGTAGTGATATAGAAACTGGATCTGAAGCCATCGGTATAGTTGATGGTTGGCGAGGTGAAATTATTACCTATGTTCGATTTGCAGCTGACGGAAAAATTGATCGCTTTTCACCAAGAGATCCATCCTGGCATACCTGGCCAGCATTAGAACAATTGATCCACGGAAATATTGTTCCTGATTTCCCGGTCTGCAATAAATCCGTTAATGGTTCTTATTCAGGACATGATTTGTAGGGCTAATAATGTTTAAGATTTTAATCAAAATATTAAAAACAGGTGTTGTCACAAACGATGTAGTCACTAATGAGGCATTAGAGAAAATTGGTGCCGACGTTAAACGAATTGTAGATAAACGTTTTCGAGGCAGTTTATCTATTCGTGAAGTTGACTCAGGATCGTGCAATGGCTGTGAATTGGAAATTAATGCATTAAATAATCCGTACTACGATATAGAACGTTTTGGTGTCCATTTTGTAGCATCACCACGGCATGCGGATTTATTGCTTGTAACTGGCCCAGTATCACGCCATATGGAAGAAGCACTACGTAGAACCTATGCTGCAACCCCGGAACCTAAATGGGTAATTTCAGTTGGTGATTGTGGTGCAAATGGTGGTGAATTTGGAACGAGCTATGCTTCAGCAGGAGCAGTATCAAATATTATACCCGTTGATTTAGCAATCAAAGGATGCCCTCCAAGCCCAACAGATTTATTAACAGGCGTTATTGCGTTATTAAGCAAACATGCCTAATTACAGATTACTTTCAGGAAATTCAGAGGTTCGTTGAGAACTAATCTTATGCAGTAAGATTAAACACCTTTAAATGTTATTCTCTGCGAACCTCTGCGGTATTGGATTTATTTAATACTGAAAACACACTAAATAGTTATAAAATTCCTTAATTCAGTTTCTTATTCTTTTTTGGAATAGCAATTACTGTTATACCTTCGTCACTCAAAACTTTAATACCATCCTGTTCAGGGTGGCTGCTGATAATATTTTGATTTTTTATTGAGCTAACTTCAGCAGAAATACTCACATCCAAATCATCAAAGTGCTGTTCAACAAAATCATTTAATCTATCTATAAACTCAGTTGTTAAGGCATTCACATCAACATCAGCATTACTTATTGTTACTTCACTTTTATTGAGTTTTTCTTTAAGCAAATTAAAAGGCTTAATTTCAATGACATTCTTAATCTCATTTTTGTCATGAAGTTTCATAATTTCATTAACGCCACAAATTGGACAAGTTAGCTGTCCACATAGTAGTTGCGTATCAAAATCGTCTGGTTTTTTAAACCAACCTTCAAAACGATGCTCCAATTCACACACTAAATCAAATATTATCATATTATTACATCTGGTTATTATAAAATTATATGGCGTATTTTACTGGTTTTTTACACATTCTGCCATTTGAAATTCACCCTAGTTTTAACATAAACAAATTATCATAACTATTTGTTTTGTATGTTTAAATTATATGTTAACATAATTCAAACAATAGAAAATGTAGGGCTATACTTACAAATGATTAAGTAACAACCTACAGACGAATCAAAGAGTGATTTCTATACTACTATTTTAACTCTTACAAAATTAACTATTCAGTAACCACTCGATGGAACAATAATGGATAATCAACGAACTGGAAGTTCAGATCGAATCAACCCTGATCGATATTTTCATGTAATGAATCAAGGTTGGTATATTTATACACGCGAAGGTGTTCGTGGTCCCTATGATAAACGAAACGATGCTGAAGACCTTATTTCAACGGTAATTGGTGGTACTGATGATCCTTCTGAAAATGATATTAATGATAGTTGGCGAATGTAGTTAAATTTTAAATTTATTAAAAACCCACCTTTAAAATTTTCGAGGTTCTTCCCTTTTTAACTATCTGTTTAAGAAATCCATATTATAATTATCATATCGATTCATTGTATGGATTTTTATGAAAATACCGAATTACATTCTTTTTTTTATCCTTTTCTACATTATTTGTGTCAGTAATATTGCTTTCGGAATTACACCATCTCAACGTGCAGCAATCAATATTTGGCTACAACAACAGCAAAATATAAATCCTCGCCCTTTACCAGTTATTTCTACGTTAAAAAACAAAGCGAATATCAATAACATCCGGATTAACCGATACAGTATTAATTCTAATAATGTAAAAATAAATGCAATAACCCCGATTAAATCGAATATTACTAAATATAAGAGAATGCTAGATACAACATTTATGTTTGAAGAAATAGCAATAACAAATACTAAATATATTAATAAAAACTATCACTTTAATTTAATTCTAAATAAAGCTAATGTAGAAAATCGTGGTGTTTATAACAACTCAAACCAGGTTTTTTTAAAAAGCAAAACGCAAGTTAAATATTTAATTTCCAGGTTGATTACTAAAATGAATTCAACGGAGTCATTGAACTATTTCTGCCCTGCTTCACCATTAAAAACAAAACCTAAATATATCGGCGCAAGAATTAAATTAATAATTTATTCATATCATATAAAATTCTCTGGTTCATTTAAAAATATCATCAATACTTTAAGTCTTATCACCGATAACCCCAACTACATTTCTATACATAATTTAATAATAGCGGCAAATAAGAAATCATTTAAACTTGAATTTGATGTGCGCTTCTACCAACAAACGAGTAAACGTAATAATATTGATAAAACTTTCGTTTATGAACAGGTTAAAACAGATAAGATTTGTGAATAACCTGAGGTTTGATAAACTAATCTCAGGGTAAATAAGAATTTATTTGTAAAAATGGTGCCCGGGGCCGGAATCGAACCGGCACGGTGTTGCCACCGCAAGATTTTAAGTCTTGTGCGTCTACCAATTTCGCCACCCGGGCAAACAGG
>JBGMQW010000026.1:0-23128 GCA_048060815.1 Thiohalomonadales bacterium
AAATATTAAAATAAAAAAGAATAGATATTTTCTATTCATGTTTGAAACCTTTGTGATCATACTGTACTTTCATTGATATTTTTTTAGCCGCAAAGGCGCAAAGAGCGCAAAGAAAATCCTTATATATATAAATGTGTTTTTGCAGGTGTATAATAAGATTGATTAATTTTAGTTTGTTTAGTAAATTTCTTTTCTTGGCGCTCTTTGCGGCAAAAAAATTTTGATTTTAGTCTGTTTCAGCTTTGATATCCCGGGTTAATAAACTTTGCACAGCAGTCCTGGGATCACGACCATGAAACAATACTTGATAAACCTGATCTGTAATCGGCATACTTATATTTTTTTGTTGTGCCAGTCGATGGACTTCGGTTGCGGTATTGATACCTTCAACAACCTGCCCTATTTCATTACAGGCATCTTCAATTGATTTACCATGACCAATAGCCAGACCCAGTCGTCGATTGCGGGAAAGGTCATCTGTACAGGTTAAAATTAAATCTCCGAGGCCGGAAAGTCCCATTAGTGTTTCTTTTTGTGCACCATAGGTTACACCCAAACGCATCATTTCGTGTATACCGCGGGTAATTAAAGCCGAACGGGTATTGGCTCCAAAACCCAGGCCATCAGAAATTCCTGTAGCAATGGCCAATACATTTTTTATTGCACCACCAAGTTGTACGCCTGGCATATCATCGCTAGTATAAGCACGAATATAGGAATTTTGAATTGCTTTGGCAATTTCTTTGGCAAAATCGGCATCAGTCGATGCAACAGTAATTGCACTTGGTAAGCCCATCGCGATTTCTTTTGCGAAATTTGGTCCGGACAATAATAAATAACTTCTATGGTGGCCTAATTCTTCGAATGCAACATCAAGAAGAAATTTACAACTGCCTTTCTCTAAACCTTTTGTTGCCCACATAATTTTTTGATCATGATTTAGTAAAGGTTTAATTTTAATCAATGTCTCACGAAATGCATGGCTTGGAACTACAATTAATAAATATTGCAAATCATTTACAGCATCTTTTAAATTACTGCATGGGAAAATATTATCTGGAAATTTAATTCCAGGTAAATATTTTTTATTTTCTTTGTCTTTTTTTATGTTGTTAATGTGATTTACATTATGCGACCATAACGTAACGTCAAAGTTATTATTAGCAAATAACAGTGCTAACCCGCTCCCCCAGGAACCGGAACCCAGGATCGTGATTTTTGATCGTGTATTCGGCATGGTTTATTTTAAATAAGTTAATGAGTTGTTTTTTTTGTGTTTTCAGATTTATTTTGTGAATCAAGATGCTGCTGATAAAGCGCATCAAAATTTACCGGCGCTAACAATAATTGAGGGAATCCACCACGGGTTACAAGATCGGAAATTGTTTCACGGGCATAGGGGAATAATGCATTTGGACAAAAGCTGCCGAGGATGGCGCCCATATCAGTTTCACTAAATCCACTAATGGTAAATAAACCTGCCTGATGTACTTCTGTTAAGTAAACATTTTCTTTATCAATCTTAACAGTAATAGTGATTGTTAATACTACTTCATATATTTCGTCATTCTCAGTTTTATTGGCATTGGTGTTTAGTTCCATATTAACTTCAGGATTCCATTCTTTAAGAAATACTGATGGAGAATTCGGTGACTCAAAAGATATATCTTTTGTATAAATTTTTTGAATTACTAATTGTTGTTCTGGAGTTTGATTTTCTGATTTGGCCATTATTTGTTTCCTGATATTTGAAATTTTAACGTTAATAAATTGTTTATACAATTTACTTATGTTGTTTAACCCAGCTTACAAGTGAAGTCAGATCCATAACACCTGCTGTTCTGGTAACTTCATGAGCATTTTTAAATAGTGCAAGCGTCGGTATACTCTGAATTCGATACTGTGCAGCAATATTTTGTTCGACTTCGGTATTTACTTTAGCAAGTCGAATATAGGGTTCTAATTGTAATGCGGCTTGTTCAAAGGTTGGTGCCATCATTTTACATGGGCCACACCATGGAGCCCAAAAATCAACAAGTACCGGTATATCATTTTTACTGATATGAGTCTTGAAATTCTGAGCTGTTAAATTAATGGGTGCGGATTCAAATAATTTTGATTTGCAATGACCACAAATAGCAGCTCGTTGTAGCTTGTCTTTTGGCAGGCGATTGGTGCTATTACAATTTGGGCAGACGATGTGTAGAGATTCTGTCATTTACGCAATCCGCAAAACATAACATTTTACCTGATTTACTGCTGACAGTGCAAAATTCAGTTCGGGTTATTATGCCGCACTCAAACCAAGTATCGGGTCAAGTTTTCCTTGTGCTTCAAGTGCATATAACTCATCGCAACCACCAACATGATGCTCATCGATAAAAATTTGTGGCACACTGCTTATGCCACTACTCTTATTTGCCATTATTTGCCGTAATTCAGGGTTACCATCAACAAAAATTTCTTCAAATTCTATATTCTTGTTTTTTAATAATATTTTTGCTCGAAAACAATAGGGGCATGTTGCAGTACTATACATAATTACATTTGGCATGGGGGGGATCCTTTTTAATTTGGAATTATTTGTAATTACTGTTTTGTGATGGGCAAGCTGGCATTTTGCCATGCCATTATCCCACCACTTAAATTATGAATTTGATCAAATCCATTTTTCTTTAAAATTCCGCAAACATGTGCGGAGCGACTACCACTACGACAGCTGACAATCACCGGTTTTTGTTTGTATTTTTCTAATTCAGATAATCGACTGGTAATTCCACTTTGAGGGATGTGAATTGAGTTTACAATATGTCCGGTGACATATTCTTTGTCTTCACGAACATCAACGATTACCGCTTCACTGTGATTAATCAATTGTGTTGCTTCGGCGGGTGACACCGGGTGATAGCCTTTTAATTTTGCGCCAAGCAGATTATTTAACAACATGAATAAAATCACAACAAATGCGACAACCAATAATAAGTTTTCTGAAATAAATGCAGATAGTTGTTCCATGAATTTTTTGTTCCCAAAATAATTTAAGATAATTTTCCAGCGTACGCTTAACTAAAGAGGCGATGGAATTAAATACGATTAATTTTATTATGTCGAAATCTAGCGTGATTACTGTTTGATATCAGAAAATAATCACTTTAAGTAAGTTGAATTAATTATTATTATACTATTCAGGAGTACAAAATACTTCTCGCATCATAACTATTAAACGCAGTGTGCGGGCATCTCCAACGCGGTAAAATACACGATTAGCATCTTTACGCGATGCTAAAATACCTTTGTCGCGTAATATTGCTAAATGTTGTGAAATATTACTTTGAGAAGTGCCTACATTTTCTACTATGTCTTGTACGCTGACTTCCTTATCGCCAAGTGTACATAATATTTTTAAACGTAGAGGATGCGACATGGCTTTTAATGAACGCGAAGCCCGGTCGATGTCTTCTTCTCGAGTTATTAAACCCACATTTTCAAATTGATTCATGCTATTCATGATGCTTTTAACCTTATTTGTAAAAGGACATTACTGTGTAGATTAACGGTAATCCTGATTTAACAATAACACTGTAACAGTATTTTAGTGTTTTAGTACATTACTAGTGTCTTTATTATTAAAACATTATACAATTATGTACCAATTTAAAAGTATTATTTTGATTATTAAGAAGATTATTTGAATTTAACGGGTTTATTACATGATTTTACGTTGTTTAGTTAATTTGAACTTAACTAACCTGAATAATAAACATGGAAATAGTGTGTATTTTAAGTAAATTATGCTAAATAACCCAGTAAGTTATAAATTTCAGTTAATGCTGTAGGGTGTAAACCCTTAACACAAGTCATTATTTGTAGTTACCAATGTATTTTATTGTAAAGAGTTAAGTTATTGAATTATAAGCCTATTACGCTCCTAATATTAGATGGTTATGGATATTCCGAAGAAATGGAAGGAAATGCCATTGCACATGCAAAAACCCCGAATATGGATGGGTATCTTGCTAGATACCCGCATTCATTAATTCAGTGTTCGGGTGCCGGTGTTGGTTTACCTGCTGATCAAATGGGTAACTCTGAAGTAGGTCATTTAAATCTAGGTTCGGGTCGGGTGGTGTATCAAGAGTTTACACGTGTAAACCGCTCGATTAAAACGGGATCATTTTTTAATAACCAGACACTTACTGATGCCATGCAAGTCGCTATCGATAGTAACAAAGCAGTGCATATTCTGGGACTGTTGTCTGATGGTGGCGTCCACAGCCATGAAACTCATATTCATGCAATGGCTGAGTTAGCTGTAAAACAAGGTGTGCGTAAGGTTTATTTGCATGCGTTTCTGGATGGTCGCGACACAGCACCGCAATGTGCCAGTAGTTCAATCACGGCAATGCAGGAAAAATTTGATTGTGATCTTGGACGTGGCAGAATAGCATCCATTATTGGCCGATTTTATGCCATGGATCGTGATCACCGCTGGCCTCGAATACAGGCGGCATATGACTTAATCACCCAGTCAAAGGCTGAATTTACCGCAACCTCGGCACAAGCTGGTTTAGATCTGGCCTATGCTCGTGGTGAGAAAGATGAGTTTGTTAAAGCGACTGCGATTATTCCAGAAGGTGAATCTGCAGTGCGGATTGAAGATGGTGATGTTATTGTCTTTATGAACTACCGATCTGATCGTGCCAGACAAATTACCCTGCCATTTATTGAAAAGGATTTTAATGGTTTTAACCGTGACTATGTTCCAAAACTGGGCCAGTTTGTGAGTTTGACTGAATACAAATCTGAATACGATATACCTGTTGCATATCCACCTGAACGATTAAATAATGTTTTTGGTGAATTTATTTCTAAACTTGGCATGCATCAATTACGTATTGCCGAGACAGAAAAATATGCGCATGTCACTTTCTTTTTTAATGGTGGTCGGGAAGAACCTTTTGAATTTGAAGATCGAATCTTAGTACCATCTCCAAAAGATGTTATGACATATGATCAAAAGCCGGAAATGAGTGCAGCGGAAGTTGCCTCAAAATTAATCACTGCAGTTGAAAGCGATAAATACGAAGTTATTATTTGTAATTTTGCAAATCCGGATATGGTCGGACACACCGGTAACTTCGATGCAACGGTAAAAGCAATTGAATTTTTAGACTCGTGTGTTGGTAAAGTTGTGACAGCCATTCAAAAAGCAGGTGGTGAAGTATTAATAACGGCTGATCACGGTAATGCAGAAAAAATGGAAAAC
Organism: Thiohalomonadales bacterium; assembly: GCA_048060815.1. GTDB lineage: Bacteria > Pseudomonadota > Gammaproteobacteria > UBA6429 > Thiohalophilaceae > CAYQUC01. The sequence continues at coordinate 5,267 of JBGMQW010000026.1, forward strand.
AAGGAAACTGGTCAAGTACATACCGCGCATACCGAAAATGTTGTACCTTGTATCTATATTGGTCGTCCGTTAAAAATGGCAAAAACCGGAGCGTTATCCGATATCAGCCCAACCATGATTGATATGCTCGGCCTGCAAAAACCATCAGAGATGAATGGCCATAGTTTAATTGAGTTAGAGACTGAGGATTAAATAAATATTTTAAAATCTTTAACCGCAGAGGACGCTGAGGTTCGCAGAGATTTTTATTAAGGCACTTAATTTAAATTAAATATTTTCTCAGCGTCCTCTGCGGTTCAAAATAAATATATGCTACGAATAACAGGACAATATTTAGTACTACTATTAGCCTTCGCTATAACAGCCCCTGTAATAGCAGAAAATTCCGATACTCAAAAAAAACAACTGGAAACTTTACGAAAACGCATTGGTGGTTTGCGGGATGAGTTAAATGCCATTCGTGGTGAACATACTTCAGTTCGGAAAGAATTGCAGGAAGCAGAAGTAAAAATTAATAAATTTGTAAAAGCACTTCATTTAATTAACCGCAATATAAAACAACAGAATAAAGAATTACAACGATTAAAAAAAGATAAATCCCGATATCAACGAGACATGGATATACAGCTTGAATTGCTGGCAGTTCAGGTTAGATCAGCATACGCTATTGGCCGGCAGGAATACTTAAAGTTATTACTTAATCAGGAGCATCCTGAATCTGTAGGTCGAGTATTGCGCTACTATCAATATTTTAATGCTGAACGCAGTTCGCGTGTTTCCCGAGCGGATAAAATTATTAAAAAACTGGATCAAGTCAGTAATGCAATTAATCGTAAAGTTGCTCAATTAGAAAGTCTTCGCAAAAAACAACGTACCAAAAAAGCCGCTCTGGAAAATACCAAACGAGCACGAGTGTTAGTCGTGGCTCGACTAAAATCAGAAATGCTCAATAAAGGAGAAGAATTGGAGCATTTGATTCAAAATGAGCATAAATTGGCGATCTTGATTAAAGAAATTAACCAGGTCATGCCCGATATTCAAATGGAATCCGGCGAGCATTTGAAGTTTGCAAAATTAAAGGGAAAACTTTATTGGCCGACAGTAGGTAAACTGAATAATGTATACGGGAAATCCAGAAAAAGTAAAAAGCTTAGATGGAATGGTGTCATTATAAAGGCAAAATCAGGAATGAATGTGCGTGCTATAGCACGTGGACGAATTGCTTATGCTGATTGGTTACGTGGTTATGGATTGTTAGTCATTATTGATCATGGAGATGGTTATATGAGTTTATATGGTCACAATGAAAGTATTCAAAAAGAAACCGGTGATTGGGTTGAAGCTAATGAAGTTATCGCATCTGTCGGTGATAGTGGTGGTAATGAATTTACCGGCTTATATTTTGAAATACGGTATAATGGCAAACCAACAAATCCAAGTCTATGGTGCAAGAAGACCAGACGACTTTAACCTAGATTCCGCAGTTGAACGCTGTGCAGACTAATCTTACGAAGGAAGATTAGACACCTTTAAAGTAACTAAAAAAGGAGTTAATGGCGAGTCCTTAACGAGTTTTTTAGTATAGCCATTGGTGTCTAATCTTCCTCCATAAGATTAGTATGCATGGCGTAGCGTCTTCACCTAACAGGTGAATCCAGTATTTACTTTATGCTGTTAATTTTGCTAGAGTAAATTGTCCCGCTAAGCGGTCAACTGCAGAATTTAGGTTTAATCTCTAATTTGAACTATATGGCAGGATATAACTCCAAAATAGAGTATTTTGTAGGTTTTATTGACATGATAAGGTACTATCCAGTTCAAACTGATTAATATAATAACAAATAGTGTATAAATTTTATGTATTTAACGATAATTGTTAAATCAAATTCAAGTTTAGAGTAAATTTCGAAGGTGTAAAGAATGAGTACTGTAGTACGAAACAGTTTTATAATGGCCATTGGTCTTGTAGCAGGTATATTGCTTGCAATCGGTACTGGGGTTTGGGCAGATAAATCAGCTCCGGTTTATAACGGATTGCCGTTAGATGATATTCGTAATTTAAGCGAAGTATTTGGCAAAATTAAAGAAAATTATGTCGAAGAGGTTGAAGATAAAACCTTATTAGAAAATGCTATTCGCGGCATGTTATCAGGTCTGGATCCACATTCGACCTATCTCGATAAAGAATCATTTCACGAGCTACGAGTTGGAACCAGTGGTGAATTTGGTGGATTAGGTATAGTGGTTGGAATGGAAAATGGCTTTGTTAAAGTGGTTTCACCTATTGATGATACACCTGCTGCACGAGCTGGAATTGAAGCAGGGGATTTAATTATACGTCTGGATGAAACACCGGTAAAAGGCATGACTTTAGATAATGCCGTTAAAATCATGCGTGGTAAACCTGGCTCTCCGATAAAATTAATGATTGTTCGTGAAGGTAAAGATAAACCATTTGAAGTCACGATTGTTCGCGATAAAATTCGGGTAAAAAGTGTAAAACCTAAAATGCTTGAACCTGGCTATGGTTATATTCGTATAACACAATTTCAGCAACGAACAGGCAGTGACTTGTTAAAAGCGATTAAAAAATTGAACAAAGAAAGCGATAATAAACTCAAGGGACTGGTACTGGATTTACGAAATAATCCGGGTGGTTTATTAGATGCAGCAGTTGATGTTACAGATGCGTTTATTGGAAGTGGTAAAATAGTGGTTTCTGTAAAAGGTCGTAATAAAGACAATCAGGATATCCGTCGTTCAAAAAGTAGCGATCAACTTAAAGGTTTACCACTGGTAGTATTAGTCAATGGTGGTTCAGCTTCAGCATCTGAAATTGTAGCTGGTGCATTACAAGATCATAAACGAGCAGTTATAATGGGCAAACAGACATTTGGTAAAGGTTCAGTTCAATCTGTAGTGCCATTAGGTAACGAGTCTGGTTTAAAATTAACAACGGCACGATATTACACACCATCAGGCAGAACAATTCAGGCAAAAGGTATAACACCAGACATTATACTCGAGGATATTAAGGTTGCTGCTAAAAAAGACGATGGTTTATTTAAACCTATCAAAGAAGCTGATTTGAGTGGTCATTTAGAAAATGACAAGGAATCAAAACCAACTAAAGAGAAAAAAGGTAAGACCGGTAAAAAGGATAAAAAAGACGCTAAAGTTACCAAAGAAGATAAGAAAGAAAATTTAGCTAAAACTGATTATCATCTTTATGAAGCATTGAACTTATTAAAAGGATTACATTTATTAAGTAGTCGCTAAAATAGAAGATACTATGGAAGAACAAGGATTTCATTTAAATTTAGCTAGCATCATTAGTATAAAACGACAGCATATATCAGTAGTTGCTGTCGTTTTTTTATTTGTGTTATTTACTTTTATTCAATCCAGCTATGCCAGAGAAAATATAACACCTGTACAAGTTAATTATTCGGTCAACAGTAATAAGACAGGTGATAAAAGTAAACCAGATACTACAAGTAAAATAAATAAAAATTTTGATTCAGATTCAAGACCAAAACATAATCCATCCACAGATATTTCAAAACTAAAAATTAAATCCTTTAGACCCGCAGTTAGTATTATTATCGATGATCTTGGTGATCGTTTAAAAGATGGTATGCGAGCGGTTAGCTTACCTGCGCCCTATACCTATTCATTTTTACCTAATACCCCCTTTGCTAAAAGACTCGCCAAAGAAGCAAATAACATGAATAAAGAAGTTATGTTGCACTTACCAATGCAGGCGACCAATGGTAAGAAACTTGGACCAAATGGGTTAACCGGGGACATGACTCGAGAGGTTTTCGACAAAACACTCCTGGATGCCTATCAATCAATCCCGCATGTCAGAGGTATTAATAATCACATGGGTAGTTTGCTGTCGGCAGATAAACATTTTATGAATTGGGTGATGAGTTTTGTTGCGCATCAAGATAATAAATTATATTTTATTGATAGTCGTACTACGGCAGACTCCGTTATTGTCCAGGCGGCAAAAGAAAAAAATATTAAAATAATGTCCCGTGATACTTTTATTGATTATAATTCATCAACTGAGAGTATCACAAAACAAATCCATTATTTAATAAAACAAGCAAAGAAAAATGGAACAGCAATTGGCATTGCCCATCCCTATCCGACAACACTTAAAGTTCTGGAAGTCGCCTGGCCAATATTTTATGAAGCCGGTGTCGATTTAATTCCTGTTTCAGAACTAATTACCTTGAATAACAAAAGAGAATTATCTAAATGGCAACTGTCCTCGTCCCCTTAGCCCAGGGCTGCGAAGAACTGGAAGCCGTAACCATCATGGACCTTATGGTTCGAGCCGGTATTAATGTCATATCTGCAAGCCTGGATGATAAACCCGTCACCGCAAGTCGAGGTACAGTGCTTGTTGCCAGCACAACAATAAATAAAGTAAAAGCAGCAAACATAGACATGTTAGTTTTGCCTGGTGGTCTACCGGGTGCCGATAACTTAAAAACTGATCCCTATATTCAAAATTTAATTACTCAATTGAATGACGATAATAAACCAATAGCAGCAATTTGTGCTGCACCAAAAGTATTAGCGGCAGCTGGTTTATTGAACGGAAAAAAAGCAACAGCATATCCGGGTGTATTAGAAGAATTATTGGTTAAAAATATTCAAATAGATCATTCTCAAGCGGTTATTCATGATGGAAATATAATAACATCCAGAGGACCCGGTACAGCAATGGATTTTGCTCTGGAATTAATTACAATTCTTTGTGGTTCAGCCAAACGAAGTCAAGTCGAAAGTGGATTACAGCGGTTATAAATTTTAATTATTTAGGGATTTCATATTCATAAATATCAACCCCAAACTTTCGAACACGTAATGCATTTAACTGGCTTTCGTAACCGATTTTGACCAGAGCCATTGTTGCATTTTCGCAAATTTGCAATTGCTGATCTGTCGCATCGTCTGTTCGACCAAACCGTAAACAGTTATCAACGTAATTTGATAAATGAATGCCATTTTGTTTTTTAAATAGTTCATAAAACTGGTTCATACTAGTTTGAGCTAAAATAGCTTCATCGGATTGACTGCATTTTTGTGTACCATTAATATTAGTCAGTACGTCCTCAGCATTTTTAATATTTTTAATTTCATAATAACGTTGGTTAAATTTATTAATGACCTCAATATCATCAATACTACTGGGTAAAGGATTTTTGTCTAAATCAAAAAGGCTTTCATGATCTTTATTAATTTCAATGTACTGATCGACCAGCGAACTACCTTCTTGGTTTTTGTCAAGACGTTTAAACAAACGAACAGTCGCATTCATGTCAGCAGGACTAATGTGCTCAGCATTTTCAATTAAGGAGTAGCCTAAAGAAGATAATAATTCATCGGTGTTATCGTTAAACGAATGATGGTACATGTCCCATGCATGACTAAATGATGCTTGAGATTTGTTACTTAGAATGAGATCGTTTTGCGCTTTTGCTTTACTTAAAAGCAAGTCATGATCAAGATAACCTGTTTCAATTACATTGGATAGTGCAATATCAAAATCATCAAAAGTCTGGAATCCGTATTCTCTTAATATTGAATCCCATTTGATTTCATCCTGATTTTTACTTTTAGTCTCATCCAGACCATAAAGCTTATAACCTATTTCTTTAATGTAATTATAAGGTGGTACGAAATCATTGTTATGAGTGTAATAACTCCATGTTAATAACATTAAGGTATGCATTACCTGATCGGTAATCTCCGGCTCAAAATTTTCAAGAAGCTTTAATACATCATTAATTGATTTTTCTATTTTATTTAAAATTCGAATATTGGTAATTCGTAATTGGGTTGATAGTTGTTTTAATCGGTCATAGTTAAATGGATTGCCTTTAAATGCCAGTTTAGCCGCCTCTTCATAAGAAGGAGCGTATTTAATTTCAATATCAATAACTTTTTCTCTAAACTGCCAGTATTCTTCATGTGACTTCTTATCAAGATTGGAATCACTTAATATTAACACGATTTTACAGTCACGTTGTTCCTTTAAAATCGATACCAAACCCATAATATCCTTAATATTCAGGCTTTCACCTTTTCGTTCAAAGTCATCAAAACAAATAATCAAGTTTTTATTATTAATATAGGATGTAGACTGGATTGCGGTATTTAAATTTTTAATTCGGGGTATGTCTTGCAGAAAGGATACGGTGTTTTTCCCTAAATTTTTTGTTAACTCTTCACTGTTTTTCTTTAAATTATCAATTGAAAATTTTTCTCCAACTTTAGATTTTTCAATAATTTGCTCAAATAATGTTGATTTTAATTCTTCAAGTGTGGTTATACCAAATAATGACACATAGGCATAATGCGTAAACGAATTATTCACGGATTTACTGGATGCTGCTTTAATTATGCTATTCCAGAAATAAGTTTTACCAACTCCCCAACCACCCCTGATAGATAATACCTCAGGTTCGTGACTGGCTATAAAATTTTCTATAACTTTTTGGACTTTTTTAATCGACATACATAATTCCAATTTCCTGCGTTATACTTTGTTACTCTAACAAAAGAATTTTACAATAATTATTAGCTGATATTACAACTACTAGTTTACATTTTTAGTTACTAAAATTCATTTTAAATACAAATTTTTTATAGTGTGATTATTTTAGTATGTCGTGTTTCTTAACCTAGCATTAATCAGCTGAACGTCGTTCAGAATTAGTCTTAAGTGTTTGAATGGAGTAACTAAAAAGGGCTTAATGATAAAGAACATCTAAAACGGTTTTTAAAAGTGTCAAATCTTTCTTTTATAATAATTGTTTAAAGATTTCAATAACTTCTAATCTCACATAGCTAGATTTAGTCGCTGAATTCAAATAATTTTTCTTAAGCTAACTTCAGGTTAACTACGTTTTTACAATAATCCGGTTTTAAGAGTAAATATTTTATTTGGCAGCCACGCTATAATTTCCTGGATTTCGTAGAATTGTATAATTTTTGAGCTTAAAAAATCTTTGCCGCAAAGAATTGTTCAATAACACCATTTGTGAAACAAGAAAGTAGTAAAACGGATACTGATTATTTATAAAATAAATACGCTTTTTATCTTCCTTTGCGCCTTTGCGGCTATTAATTTGAATTTATTTTTAATAATTCGCTGAATAGTTACAATTTTTTTAGTGCAGATACAGTACGAAACAAAAAATTCTTGTTTTCTATCAAGGTGAGTTAGATGATATAGCATATGATTAAGTTACCCTTTTTGTCATACATACCATGAGAGGAAATTAAATGGAGTTAACATTGTATCAAATTGATGCCTTTGCTAATAAAGTGTTTCAAGGAAACCCTGCAGCAGTTTGCCCATTAGATAACTGGCTTGAAGATAATATTATGCAAGCTATTGCACAAGAAAATAATTTATCTGAAACAGCATTCTTTGTTTCGAATGATAATGGTTTTGATTTACGCTGGTTTACTCCAACAATGGAAATTAATTTTTGTGGCCATGCAACACTTGCAGCAGCATATGTTTTGTTTGAGTGTTTATCTTATCCGCTATCTGAGATTAAATTTAATACGCGTGTTGGTGAATTTATCGTTAGCAAAGAAGAAAAAAACTTTAAAATGGATTTTCCTCTCCTTGAACTTGAACCTTATACTATTGACGAAGATTTGATAAATATTTTAGGATTAGTGCCTCAAGAAGCTATGATAGGTACTGATATAGTAATTTTATTGGCATCTGAACATGAGGTAGTTGATTATTCACCAAATTTTGAATTGTTAAAAACATTACCGGGACAGGGAGTCTGTATTACTGCACCGGGTGTAAATTATGATTTTGTGAGTCGTTTTTTTGTGCCAAAAGCGGGTATTAATGAAGATCCGGTTACCGGATCAACGCACTGCGCGCTGGCGCCCTATTGGTGTAAAAAATTAAATAAAAAACACTTATCCGCCCGACAATTATCCACTCGCGGTGGTAATGTATTATGTCAAGTTAATAACAGTCGGGTGACTTTACGTGGTCAGGCTGTAAAATACATGCAAGGTACTATTTATATTTAAGTTAATATTAACGCGCATTTGATATTGGATAATTATGTCAGCCTCATCAACTAAAGTTATTTATGCTGCTTTAACGGGCAATTTTGTAATTGCAATTATCAAATTTATTGCAGCTGGTTATACGGGTAGTTCGGCGATGTTGTCCGAAGGTATTCACTCGGTGGTGGATACCGGTAATCAGATGTTATTACTTTACGGATTGAAGCGGGCCAAGAAACCAGCCGATAAACGTTTTCCATTTGGTTATGGTAAAGAAGTTTATTTTTGGAGCTTTGTTGTCGCAATTTTAATATTTGCAATTGGCGCAGGAGTGTCGATGTATGAAGGTATCCACCGAATTTTACAACCGACTGAAATAAAAAATGTATTTGTCAATTATATCGTGCTTGCCAGTGCCCTGGTATTTGAAGGCGCGGCCTGGTTATTCGCACTCAAAGAATTCAAACAGCAAAAAGGAAAATGGGGATATATTGAAGCGGTACATCGTAGTAAAGATCCATCAATATTTTTAGTCTTGTTTGAAGACAGTGCTGCAATGGCAGGTTTGTTAGTTGCTTTTATTGGAGTGTTATTAACACAGGTAACCGGCATTTTAATTTTTGACGGTATTGCATCGGTGATTATTGGATTTATTCTTGCAGCAACGGCGATGTGGCTGGCACTGGAAACCAAGGGTTTATTAATTGGTGAAAGCGCGAATGAAGAAGTAGTCAGTAAAATTAGCGAGCTTGCCAAAACCCATTCTGCGATTGAGTATGTTAACGAAATATTAACAATGCACATAGGACCAGATTATATTTTAGTCAATTTAAGCGTCAATTTTATAGACAATGTTGTTGCCGATGATATTGAACTTACTATTGATAGCTTGGATACGGAAATTAAAGCGGTTTTTCCAAAAGTGAAAAGAATTTTTATCGATGCAGAAATACGGAATAAACATAAATAATTAAGTTTTTTTTCGAGGGTAATTTACCCATGAAATTAATTTTTTTCACTATCATGTTGAAAACATGTAAAAAAATCGAAAGTGTTATCATAAAAAGAAGCATATTCTAATTTAGCTATATATTTATATTCTTGTTGTAAAACTTTTTATGGCATGTCTAAATACCCTATCAGAAAAAAAACTTATAACTACGCAAAAAAAATAAATTTTCTGAGTAAAGTTCATTGAAAATATAACTAGAAATATCGAACCTAAAAATTGTAGAAGGAGAGAGTCTTATGGTGTACACCAAAAAAAGCTCGGCGCTTTTGATTATTGGTATTATTATGCTTGCTATTTGGTATACCGCTTATAGTGGTATATTAGCCCCTTATATTGAACATCTTGCTGCCGGAAAAAAATATAAATACTTATCAGAATTAACAACTATTCCACTTTACTTTGGAATCGTTGCAACCTTAATTGGTGCATGGCAATTTTTCGGCTCTCACAAAGAAGGGCAATGGGATTATTATTCATCTTCGATTGCAGGTGCGATGTTTATCCTGTTAATAGCAATGTTAGTACGCTGGTTTATTGCACCGGAAGTTGCGTATGTCAGTATCCAATTTGGTAAAATTGGTGATACAGGTAAATACATCCATAAATTACTCGGCTTAAATTACATTGTAATGGGTATCGTCACCGGTATTATTATTGTTAATGTATTTAAAATACCGCACTGGGCTCAAAATGGTGTCAGATTATCACGGCTGGGTTTAAAAACCGGTGTGATTTTATTGGGCACATTATACAGTGCAGCTGAATTAAAAAATCTGGGTGGCTTATCAATTATAATGATTGGTTTCTTCGTATTAGGTTCAGTTGGTCTGGTATTATTTCTGGGTGCACGAGCCAAGATACCAAACTCGATGGGTGGCGTATTGTCCGCTGGGATGGGTGTTTGCGGCGTATCTGCAACAGTGGCATCTGCACCGGTAGTACAGGCAAAATCGGTTGAAATCGCTTATACCATCGGCACAATCCTATTGTGGGGTGTTGGTTGTATGTTTTTATTCCCCATCGTCGGAAATTTGCTCGGAATGAGTTATGTGCAATTTGGTGCCTGGGCAGGAACGGGTATTTTAAATTCCGCACAGGTCGCAGGAGCTGCATTGGCTTATCAACCTGATGGTATTGAAACGCTGAAAGTTGCTGAAATTTTTAATATTACGCGGGTGTTGGTATTACCGATTATCGTATTATGGCTTGCTGTGTGGTACGTTAAACGTGAACAATCAGCTGAAAAAGTCAGCGTAGGACGAGTGTTATTTGCCAAGTTTCCATTATTCGTACTTGGTTTTATCTTGTTATTTGCATTATCAACTACCGGTATTTTTGCACCACCAAATCATTACAAAGGTAAATATTTTGGTAACACTGTTGAGCAGGGTTTTAAAGAAAGCAAATTATTAAAAGATGAGCAAAAAGCCTTGTTGCAAGCGGGTTCCAGTAAACTTGAAAAACAGGACAGAATTGCAGCGTTAAATCGTTTAATCGAAAATGGTAAAATAATGTCCATCGAGGATGATACCGCAATTCGTGGATTAATTAATGCCAAAGTGCTGGATAAAGACTCCAATAAAATTCTGAAAGGTGCGCATAAAGCGGTTCGTCACACCTCGAAGAAAATTAAAGCATTTCGTCAATGGATTACCTGGTTATTTGCATTTGGTCTGGTTGGGCTTGGTATGCAGATTACAATTTCCTCTATGAAGCAGGCAGGTGGTCAACCAGCAATCATTGGTGGCATTGTGGGTTCACTTAAAGCAGTATTATCACTTGTTGTGGTAATGATGTTTGTTAGTGAAACCATTTAAATTTATTGTGAAAGGAGAATTTTATGAGTGAAGATAAATTTGATCGAGGTTCAGCGTTATCCATCTTTGGTAGTGATCGTTTCGAAGACATGATGGCACTAAGTTTAGCGTTAGTGATTGCATTAGTTGTTTACATGGTTTATTAATGTCGTGAAAAGCAGGAGCTTGTTATAGAATAACAAGCTCCTGATTTTAATAATTTAATTAGTAATAAATATAGATAAACGATATGAAACCAGTAAATAATGTATTACTTGCAAGCCATGGCACCAGAGGCGCGATTGCAGCGGAACAATATGCCATTCAAATGTGCCAGGAAGGCGCTACTATAAAACACTTAATTGTAGTGCCATCACTTTGGCAAGGTATGACCGGTGATGATTGGTTAAACAATGGCTCAACCCGAGATACCTACCGTCGTTATCTGGAAGCAGAACTCGGTAAAGAAGTTGATGAGCATTGTGACCGGGTAAGTAAATCTGCCAAAAAACACAATATAAACTATAGCCATCAAATTGTGGTGGGTGAACCAGAAGAATGTTTAATAAAGTTATCCAAAGAAATTGATTTTGATGTTATTGTTATGGGATCAAAACGACCAAAAGGTATTAGTGGTTTACGATCGCGGATGAAAGCAGAAAAAATTACAAAATCAATCAAGGTTCCTTTAATGATTGTTCCTTATCCTGAAACAGAAACAGAAAATGTGTGAGTCAAAATGGGTACTGTGACTGGAAATCCTCAAGACCGTGTTTGGGCAAGCTTTGATACATCATTAAGTGCTGAGGCATTAAAGAAATTTTGTCGAGATATTGAACGCTTATTTCGAATTAACCCTATGCTGGAATTTAAGGATTGGCAATTAATTTCAAAAAATCGTGTGCATTTACAGTGTGTTAATTCAAGCCAGGAACAACCAATTGAAGTTGATGTTGAATTTGATATTCATGAAGTCGAAGATGGATTTGAACTGGAATATTCGAATGGCATTAAAACCAATACCTACTTTAAGATCGAGCCTACAGAACAAGGCAGCAAATTAACAATTACCGATAACTATCGTGAATTAACTGATTCTGAACGTCAATCAAAATTAAATGAAGTTGATAAAAGTATTGTCGTTTGGGCTAATTATTTACAAAAATATTTAAATATGTGGCAGCGATGGTCACGATTTGCACCATGGCGTTGGTATATCCGAAAAGTCTGGCAACCAATGAAACCCTCAGGTCGTCGAATTACTTATATGTTATTGTGGATAACAGCGTTTGAAATTGCACTAATTTCTCTAGGCTTTGCAATTTATATAGTTGAATTTTCTTAATATTTTCAATTTATTTTTTTATATCCATTTATTCCAATAATAAAATTAAATAACTTTAAAGTCAGTTTGCCGAAACCGTTCATTACCATCACTTAAAATCATGTTACTCTAATCTGGATTTTTTGTGTTTTGTAACAAAGGGAATCGACATGAAGAAAAAATTTATAAAAGCGATAAAAGATCCGCTGTTTTTATTATTGTTAAATGGGACTTTAGCACACACAGTGTTTATGGCTGTGGTTATGGTGTATATCCATGTTCCATCAGACGAAATATTGGATAGTGAATTAAAAGAAATTATTCAAATATTTGAGGATTAACCGTAGTAGGTAGCTATTACAAGTTTTTAATGCTTTCAGGTGATAAAAATTTATTTTATAACTCCTGACGTAATTTGCTAATAACGGATTTGCTATCCGGCCGAACACCTCTCCATATTAAAAATGATTCTGCAGCTTGTTCCACTAACATACCCAGTCCATCGCTTACTATTGTAGTGTTATTTTTTATTGCCCAATTCATGAATAAGGTAGGATCTTTGCTGTACATCATGTCATAACAGATGGCTCCAGGAGCGAGTATATTGTTTGGTAGTGGTATAGATACACCTTGTAAACTCGCAGAAGTGGCGTTGATGATAATATCAAATAATTTGTTTTCCAGTGCATTGTAACTTCCGGCACTAATATTATCGAAATCACTAAAAATTTCGGCTAAATTTTGTGCTTTATCGACTGTACGGTTAACAATGAAAAGCGAATTGGGCTTTTCAACTAATAGTGGATTAATCACACCTCGAGATGCACCACCCGCCCCCATCAGTAGAATATTTTTATCTTGAATTTTGATATTGAGATTATTTTGTAAATCATTAACTAAACCAAGCCCATCAGTATTATCACCAAAAATTTTTTTCCCTTCAAATTTTAAAGTGTTAACTGCTCCGGCACGCTTAGCACGTTCACTATAGTCATCAGTAATATCAAATGCTTGTTGTTTAAACGGTACAGTGACATTTAAGCCTTTACCACCGGCTGCCTGAAAGTTACCTACAGCTTGACGAAAGCCACCGGTATCGACATGAATTGCACTGTATTCCAGTTGTTGACTGGTTTGTCGTGCAAAAAGTGCATGTATCGAGGGTGATTTACTGTGGGTGATGGGATTACCCATTACACCATATATATCTTTTTGAGCATTAAAATCGAATAGATCAGACATTAATTAGTAAATATTCCCTTGAGCGTAAAGAAAAAGAAAATCGACATAATGGCACCTGCCGGTAAGGTTACTATCCATGAAACAAAGATGGATTTAATGACACCAAGATTTAAAGCGGCAATACCCCGTGCTAAACCAACACCAAGAACTGCGCCAACCAGGGTGTGCGTTGTTGATATCGGTAAACCGGTACTGGATGCGATAACAACGGTAGTTGCCGCAGCAAGTGTTGCCGCAAAACCACGACTTGGTGTTAATTCAGTAATTTTATTACCGACAGTTGCAATAACTTTATGACCATACATTACGAGTCCGGCTACAATGCCAGCACCACCGAGTAATAAAATCCACGGTGCCATGGCTGATTTTTGGGCTATATCGCCATTATTTTGAACGATACTTACCACGGCAGCAAGTGGCCCAACTGCATTTGCAACATCGTTAGAGCCATGTGCAAAAGCCATGGCACATGCGGTAACAGTCATTAAAACGGCAAATATTTTTTCGACATTGGTATAGTGAAATTCTTTATCTGCTTCCGGATCAAATTTTAATTTATTAATATAAAATTTTCCTAACAAGCTTATAAACAAGCCAATAGCAAGTGCGAGTAGATAACTTTCACTTGTTTCAAGTTCTAAACCAATATGCTTTAGACCTTTAAATAAAGTGACTAAAGCGATTATAAAGCCAACTAAAAATATATACATTGGTACATATTTTTTTGCATTGGCAAACGGATCGTCAGTATTAATTACCAGATTTTGCACACTCATGAAAATTGCAAAGGCAAGCACACCTGCAAGTAATGGCGATACAATCCAACTGGCAACAATAAAACCAACTTTACTCCAATAAACGGCATCAAAACCAATACCCACTGCAGCAAAACCGACAATTGCACCGACTATAGAATGAGTAGTTGAGACCGGCCAACCTGCGCGTGACGCGATTAACAACCAGATACCTGCGGCGAGTAGTGATGATAACATGCCATAGACTAACAGCTCGGGTGATTCTGACAGTAGTTGTGCATCAATGATGCCTTTTCGAATTGTTGAAGTAACTTCGCCACCAGCAAGATAAGCACCAGCAAATTCAAAAACAGTGGCAATCAGAATAGCTTGCTTAATGGTAATGGCTTTAGAGCCAACCGACGTTGCCATGGCATTGGCAACATCATTGGCACCGACACCCCATGCCATGAAAAAACCAAATACACCTGCAAGAATGATAAATATAATTCCGTATTCCATGACATATTGCATCGATATTCGTCCCTATTTCGCTAACATTAATTCAAGTCGGCTACCAACTCGTTGTGAAATATCGGCTAGATCACCTACCCACTCGATAACTTTATATAAAAACATAACATCAACAGCAGGCAGGTCTTGTTCTTTTTTAAATAATTCAAATCGAATATCGACTTGAATATCGTCAGTATCACTTTCGATTTTATCGAGTTTTTTAATCATTGACGCCACTAATTTAACTTCTTTACCGCGAAAGCCGGTTTCAACTAGTTCATCCAGCTCGTTAATGGCTTTTTTAGCCTGAGCGGATGCATCAACACAACGTTTAATAAATTTCATCATGATACTTTTTGTACCTTTAGGAAAAACCATTTGTCGGCCAATAATAATTCCGGCAATGTCTTTAGCTTTATTTGCTATTCGATCCTGCATAGTAAGCACCTCGAGCAAATCACGACGCGATACCGGCATGAATAAACCCTTCGGTAAATTTAGACGTAATGCTTTTTTTAATTCGTCGGCTTCGTTTTCTTTTTTAGCAATTTTTTGTTGATGTTTTGTTGCAGTTTTCCATTCCTGGCTAAGTGCAGCATCAAAGAATGGGATGAGTTCTTCGATACATTCCTGAACTTTACTCATGTGTTTTTGAAGTGGTGAAATAGGTGAGCTGCCGAACAGGCTGGTCATGACATCTGACATTGTATTTTCTCCTGGGTGGAAACCTGGATGCTATTATTAGCATCGAATTATATATAAAATGGAAAAATTAGTAATCTATTATTTTTGAACCGCTGAGGACGCAGAGATTCGCTGAGACTAATTTTATTAAAGTAAGACCAGGGGCTGTTGATCTTTCAGATTTTAGAACTGAATAAAGAATTATAATGCCAACGATTATCAATAAACAGCTATAGTTAGGACACGGAATCGGGATAGCCCTATCAAGACCGTGTGCCGCAGGACGCGGCACCCGAGCATGCCATGGATGGCAATGTTTTGCGTGTCTTGATAGGGCTATCCCGGTTTCGTGGCCGGATTTAAACTACAAATCAAATAAAATCTGAAAGATCAACAGCGCCTGGTTTTTATGACTTCAACCATTCACACGCTTGTATCGCATAATACGTTAATATGCCATCAGCACCGGCTCGCTTAAAACTAAGTAGAGATTCAAGCACCACGGCTTGTTCATCTAACCAACCATTTTGGCTGGCTGCTTTGAGCATGGCATATTCACCACTAACCTGGTAAACATAGGTAGGAGCGCCAAACTCGTCTTTAACGCGCCGAACAATGTCCAGGTACGGCATTCCGGGTTTTACCATGACCATATCTGCACCTTCATCGATATCAAGCGCGACTTCCCAAAGTGCTTCATCGGAATTAGCGGGATCCATTTGATAACTGTACTTGTTTCCACCAGCAAGATTATCTGCCGAACCCACAGCATCTCTAAATGGACCGTAAAAACTCGATGCATATTTAGCAGAGTAGGCCATGATTCGAGTATGGATATGTGCTGTAGCTTCAAGACCGGTCCGAATAGCGCCAATACGACCATCCATCATATCAGATGGTGCAACAATATCAGCTCCTGCCTCAGCGTGTGATATTGCTTGTTGTACCAGAACTTCAACAGTTTCATCATTAAGGACATATCCGGAATCATCAATGATGCCATCCTGACCATGGATGGTAAACGGATCGAGTGCAACATCGGTCATCACACCCAGCTCAGGGAATTCTTTTTTAACAGCGCGTACTGCACGCTGTGCCAGGCCATCTGGGTTGTATGCTTCAGCGGCATCCAGAGATTTAGCATTATTCGGGGTAACCGGAAATAACGCTATTGCCGGTATACCCAGTTTGAGGCACAACTCGGCCTGTTTTAGAAGTAAGTCCACACTTACACGTTCAACACCGGGCATCGAGCTGATATTCTCACGTTGCTTTGCGCCTTCGAGAACAAATATCGGATAAATAAAATCATCACAACTAAGACAGGATTCACGCATTAATCGACGTGAAAAATCATCACGTCTCATGCGACGCATTCGTACCTGTGGATATCGACCTAGTCCTGTTTGAAATTTAGCCAAAGTTATCTCCCGCACATCTGTTTTTATATAGCCTATTTTTTAAAATTATCGTAAAATCGACATTAACATAAGCTATTGTCTTTATTCGACTTTTATATTTATACAGACTATCAATAATACTATGAGTCATGGCATTTGAACAGTGATTGAATAACAGCAAACTATCCAAAAGTAATTAAATTGGTTAAAATATATCTGTAGTTCAGCCACGGTTCATAGTTTACGGGATATGCTATATTCATAAGCAACTTATAGACTCGGAGATAGCCTTTCAATGATCGGGAAGCAAGCTTTTAACAATAAATTATTCACAGCATTGCTATTGTTGTTATCGATTAATGCCACAAGTGTTCTGGCGGCAAACGCGACTTCAGAATTAAAACCGGATGAGATACTGCACAAAGCAACAAATGAATTATTAGTTGTCATTAATCGTGATAGAGAAAAAATCAAGAAAAATCCGGACTATGTTTATGATGTTGTAAAACAATATTTAATTCCACATGTTGATTTTGTTTCTGCTGCGCGCTGGGTACTCGGAAAATATGAGCGTACAGCAAGTAAGGAAGAAAAAATTCAATTCATTCTGGAATTTCGTACTTTAATGATTCGATTCTATGCCACTGCGTTACGTGAATACTTAATTAATAATGAAAACGAGATTAAAAAAGAAATGATTCGATATTATCCGGTGACGCTTAAAGAAGGTGCTACACAAGTAATAGTTCGTTCTGAAATTGTACCCACCGGTAGTAAAAAAGTGCCCGTAAATTTTCACATGCATCTTAAAAAAGGTAAATGGAAAGTTTTTGATGTTTCGGTAGATGGTGTTAGTATTGTGACTACGTATCAAACCAGTTTTTCGAGTCAGATTCGTAAAAAAGGATTGTCGAATGTTATTGCCGCATTAAAAAAACGAAATGCCGGTTTGAAAGAACCAGAGACAGGAACTACTGGTGCAGAGCAAAAAGCTAATTGATTATACAATTAGCCATAAAATATATTTTTAATATTAATTAAAATTAAACAACTTAAATTTAATAACAAATGGAAACTACTATGAAAA
>JBGMQW010000027.1:0-19123 GCA_048060815.1 Thiohalomonadales bacterium
CTACGAACTAGGGGGTCGGGCGTTCGAATCGCTCCAGGCGCACCATATTAAAAAATAAAAAAACCTGCATTATTGAGTGTGGGTTTTTTTTATGTTTAATTTTAATTACGGTAATAGAAAAGCCCACTGTACAGTGATTGTTGATGTATCAGGACTGATATCGTTATCTGCAATATTAAGTTCAAGTTTTATCGCATTGGACTCATCGAGATCATAACGTAACCCCATTACATGATGATTTGCTTGTTCGGTACCTAATAATAGAAAATATCCATCCGATGCTTTATCAAAGCGTAGTGATTCTTCTCGTATAATTAATTTTAATTCATCAATTATTTGATAACTAAACTGTAAAAACCAGGCGTTAGCGTTGTGTGTTACGTTATCACCGATTTTATCTTTATTTATAAAATAATAGTATTCAAAAAGTACATCAAATGGGTCTGCAGAGTATAAAAGATCAGTGCCCACAATAGTTTGCTCGACAAGTGTTGATCCTATGGCTGCTAATACTGATGAGGTGCCTGATTCTGCAATTTCATGCGACATGGCAAAAAGACCTACTTTTACCGGATATTGATCCTGACCATAAATTACTCTAAGCGCGATGGTTTTATTACTATTGTTGTCAGAAGTAGTATTGATCTCAATTTCAGGTTTTGTGGTTGGAGAAAATCCACCTTCAGAATTAAGGGACGGACCATTACCGATTGCCAACTCATAATTAAATTCGTCTTTATCGCTGATTAAATCTCCAGTCAACATTGCACCAACAATGTGCACTGGTAAGATACCGGTATTGCCATCCTCAAAATCCAGAAAAAATGGTCTTGTAACAGTATCCTGGACTAATGATCCATGATGATAGGTTCGATTCCATCGACCAAGCGGACTGTGA
This sequence comes from Thiohalomonadales bacterium, assembly GCA_048060815.1. Classification (GTDB taxonomy): domain Bacteria; phylum Pseudomonadota; class Gammaproteobacteria; order UBA6429; family Thiohalophilaceae; genus CAYQUC01. Next base: position 899 of record JBGMQW010000027.1, read on the forward strand.
AAACGACCCGCACTTAAATTGAGTTCTTCACTAAAACGCCTCATAATCCAGATACGCTCTAGATCAGTTACTATTCCAGATGAAGTGCTTTCAAAGACAAGCTCGACGAATGCTCTGGTATTATCTGAAATATCCTGGGTAGCATAAAAATCCAGATCGCCGAGTGCAAAACCACTGGATTCACCATCAACATCGGATGTACTCAGTCTCACGTCACCGAATAAACTAAAGTTAACAGCAAATACTGTTTGACATGCTAGTAATAAAATCAGGAATAAAAATGTATTTTTAAAAATATTCATTATTCATGCTCAACAATAGTATATAAAATTTTTATGTTTTTAGTTTTCGATTTTGAATTGATATAACCGATACGATTATTTTTTTCCAGAACCCATTTAATAACAGCAGAGTCATCTTCCACAACTTTGGGGGGGAAGCCTTTACCGATGAAGCTGATTTTTGCCCAATATGCCTTAACTTGTTTTGGTTTTTTGTTAATAATATTTTTATAAAAAATTCTGGTTTCTGTATTATTTTCAGGTAGATCGATTATATAAATACGGCCGATAGATTTAATTTTTTTTGTTTTACCGAGCCATAATTTTTTGAGTTTTGTTTCCGAGATTTCATTAATTGGAGAGTTTTCATTGGTTATTATTATAATATCCGCATACGAATCAGATGAAAATATAAAGCTTAAATACATTAAAAATAAAATTAGATATTTAAATTGATAAAGTGTTTTTGTGAAATTATTCATCATATATCTTAATAGATTTGTGGTTATAGTTATGTCGCAAGTCTGAATGCTGGATATCATTAGCTGTTTCGGCATAAAGAATAAATTCTTGAATGCAAATCCCCACTGATTCACATAAAAATTTCAGGGTAATGCCATTATTTAAGTAACTATATATAGTGCCGATATTAATGTGATAACTATTCAATAATGGGAAGTTCTGAGTGCATCTTAATCAAACCAGCTTAAAATCAAGGCTTATAGTTTTAACTCTTGTTATCCTTGTAATAGTAATAACCCTGGTGATGTATGGTCAGCAGTTAAATAAAAACACTTCTAGTCGAAATATTGATAGTTCACATGTTTTACAACAAGTTAAAGTATCCTTGTCAAAAATTAATAGTGTATTACAAGTTTTAGAGAAAGAATTATACGAGCAAATTGTATCTGCAGATGAAGATCGTATGGAATCAATTTTTGATTCTTACTCGATTTTACTTAATGAAATAAAATTATTAGAAAATAATACAATTCTAAAGTCATTCATTGTTAAATATAATATTATCTCGGGTTCTAAGTATTACAAAATACAAAAACAGACGAAACACGTTCTGGAAGATGTTCTTCTTCTAAAGACAATGTTATTTGAGTTCAATAAAGTTTCGCTAAATAGTGATAAGCGTTATTTGGCAATAGGTGAATTTGAAAGTGTGTTATTACCTATTAATAATAAAATAAACCTGTTTTTAGAACAACACATTCAGAATCAAAAAATTCTTGAGGATGATTTTGAAGCAATTAAAGTTTACCGTACTCTAAGGGATATTCAATATTTGTGGTTGCTACAAATTCAAAGCGTTAGACAGTTTATAGCAAGTAAGTCTGGTTTAACGGGGGATAGGGAACAGAGCATTAAAGTAAGTTTAGGAAATCGAAAAAAATATTTAATACAATTGGGAATTAAAGTTAAAGAACTTAAAGATGTGATTAAAGTTAATAGTAAAAGTTCAATTACAGGAAGTAATGTAAATGAGTTAAATAACTTATTTAGTGATTTTAATATAAATTTTGAAAGAACTAAAGATACCAACTTGTCAGAAAGTTGGCGTAATGATGTTTCCTTACTGGAAAATAATATCCAACCCCAAATTGATTATATGTGGGAAAATCTGCTTCAATTAGAAATAGTAATCAGTGCGTTAACGCAAGAAAGTATTTTGTTAACGCAATCCACCTCAGATAAAATTTCACAAATTATCTGGTATTCAGCACTGATAATATTAGTAGTAATGTTAGTGATTTATGTAACCTTTGAATTTAGTTTAAGGCGGCCAATTGTAGCTGTTGCTAAAGCGCTGGATGCTGAGGCAAAAGGAGAATCAGGTCCGCCTATTACAAAAAGCTATAGTACTGAAATTGTTGAGTTGCTAAATGCATTTAGCAATATGCGAATGCAAGTTAAAGTACGTCAAACCCGGTTGCAATCAATACTTGATAATACCCTTGAAGGAATTGTTATAACAAATGAACAAGGAATAATTGAAAGTTTTAATCAAGCGGCAGAAGAATTGTTTAAATTCCCGGCAAATAAAATTATAGGGAAAGATGTTTCTATTTTAATTCCCTGGGCAGACCCAGAATCTCATTCAGATAAAATACAGCATTATCTAAAAACGGGAGTTACCACTATCGTTGGTAAAAAACGAGAAGTTGAAGCAATTCGTCAGGATGGGCATGTTTTTCCAGCTTCAATTAAAGTCACCGAAATGGTAGTAGAAGGTAAGCGATATTTTACAGCGGTTGTTGAAGACATAAGCCAGCAAAAAGCATTAATAGATGATTTACAATTTCAGGCAAATCATGATTCATTAACAAATTTATACAATCGTTTTTACTTTATAACTGAACTGGATAAAATAGTTAATCAGCATGTTCGAGGTGATTCAAATAAATATGCTGTAATATACCTTGATTTGGATAATTTTAAGTATGTTAACGATACCATGGGGCACATGGCAGGAGATCAACTAATAAGGGAAGTTTCATCACTACTACAGAATCGCACCCGGAAGACCGATATTTTGGCTCGTTTAGGTGGTGATGAATTTGCTATTCTGTTATTTCATGAAAAGAATTTAAAATTAGAATATGTGTCAGATAGTTTTCGGAAAATTCTAAGTGATTTTGTTTTTAAATATGAAGGCAGTATAGTCGATATTACTTGCTCTATCGGTGCGGCACATTTAAATAACGATGTTAAAACAAAAGAAAATTTATTAGCTCGAGCTGATTTTGCTTGCCACGAGGCTAAGCGTTTAGGGCGAAACCAGGCTTATGTGTATTCAAAATCAGATGATGCTCAGGTGTCGGACATGAGTCGAGAGTTTGGCTGGACACATCGAATACGAGATGCACTGGACAATGAGAAATTCATACTTGCATGCCAACCAATCATAAATACACAAGATAATACTGTAAGTTATTATGAAGTTTTGTTAAGGATGCTGGATTTTGACGATAAAATAATATTACCATTTGGTTTTATACCTGCTGCCGAACGATTTGGTTTAATGTTAGAGATAGATGCCTGGGTAATTAAAAATTCAATTCAGTTATTGGCGAATCAGCATAAATTTAATCCGGAATTAAAATTGTCTATAAATTTATCTGCACATTCTCTTGATAATGATTCAACATTTGAATTGATACGTAATGAAATTGAAAGAAATAATGTAAACCCCGAAAAATTGTTATTTGAGGTTACTGAAACAGTTGCGATTGCAAATATTAAAACTGCAACTATCTTTTTAAATAATATCAGATCACTTGGTTGCAAGACTGCGTTAGATGATTTTGGCGTTGGATATTCATCATTTGCATATTTAGCAGATTTACCTATCGATGTTGTTAAAATTGATGGTTTTTTCGTAAAAGAAATGGCTACGAAATCGCTTAATAAAACAATGGTGAGTGCAATTAATGATATAGCTCACGAGTTAGGTAAAACAACTGTGGCTGAATTTGTAGAGGATCAAGATATATATAATTTACTAAAAGAAATTGGCGTTGATTATTCGCAAGGATATCATTTAGGAAAACCGAAGATTGTCTACGATTCTTTGAAAAATATAGATGATTTGTTTACAGAGGTTATTGATAAAATTGCTCAAGTTTAAGTACCTGAGACGAATAGGTTAATTAAATTAATGATCCTGTCACCATATCATATCCAGCGGGAATTGGACTTAATGCTTTACCCGATTTATCATGTGGAATAAATTTCATGGACATTTTAGTAAATGAAAATGTGATGGATTCTGTGGGTATTTCACCCTCGCTCGAAACTGAATACGACGATACTATGCAATCCTCAAGCTCGTATTTCATATAAGTTGTTATTTTACCGGGTTTAGATGAATTCGTGTTACTTAAGTGAATTTGAGTTTTTTGTGATTTTCCTTCACATGCCTCAGTAAATATTAATGGGCTGGAAGCATCCATCAGTTTAGTTATTGAAACTTCACTAATTCCGGTTTTAGAGGTTTCCCAATTCGAATTACTTAGTATTGATTTATTAATTGCACGAACAACCCGCCATTGTATTGATTCAACATCTATCCAGTCTTCATGATCTTTCGTTGTAACATTGCCTTTTATACCATCCATTTTAAGATAAATTGACATATTTTAGTCATCCCAGGAACTAATTATAAATTATTGTAATGTATGAATTATTTTTCTATTTCTTCTTCTAAGCCGAGTTGTTGCCATATGTTATTTTCTTTACGGGTATACTGTGAAAGAATAAGTCGTTTAACTTCAAATTTAAATTGAGCAAAATTGTTTTCTTCCAGAAAAATTTTACCGTCCTTTTTAAGCTTTAGGGTGAGTCTTGCTGGAATTGATCCTTCCCACATTATATTACCACTTTCAACATTAAAAATTTTATAATGAGTAGAAGCAAATTCTTCAGCTGGTAAGCCTTGACTTTTAATTAATAAGTTGAAACCAGTCCAATCGATTAAAACTAGATGTTTAATACGTCTTTCGCTTAAAATCTCTTTTATTTCTGGTGTTAGACTGAGTTTTACTTTGGGATCTTTTTTTCTATTTCTTAAATTTTGTTGATGAAATAATTCAATTAATTTTAAATCGGCCTTAGAAAATAATTCAGAAAACATATTAACTTTTAATCCTTGCTTGGCAAATTGTCTTGTATGAAGATCAGTTAAATATGCATCACTTTCCCAGTCATCTCTATAAGATGAGCTTAATTTCCTTTCTGTCGTATTTAGTACCTCGTATATTTCTACAATATAGTTAAGTGTCTTTTTTACATCAAAAAATACCACAGATATTTTCCCTTGTCTGAAATTTTGAGCTACTTCAGGAGATAGTTTGGGGGAAGAAGTGTTTACAGTAGTAGCACAACCACTAACTGATAGCAGAAAAAAATAAGCTAGATATCGGTACATAAAGTCCTCTTACAATAATACTAAAAAATGAACGGATATTATAAACACTAAATAGTGCGATAAAGAAGTATTAAATTAAGCTATACTTGAGATAGTACTTACGTCACATTTAAGTTCAATTTTATCGGCATTATAATACATTATCGTAATAAAGCAGCATTACTATCGATTATTTACCTAGCTCATAATTTAGAATTGAACCAAATATGTCTATTTTTAATTATCTACCAGATTATAGGTAATACTGTAATAACTGCGGTAATATTGGTGAAACAAATACGCATTTAATGCGTAACGAGAATTTGATGGTCACAGTCGGTAAAACGTATAATTTATCTGTAGTCAAGTGTGTTGAGTTTGGATATTTTCTAGATGCGGGTATTCTCGGTTTAATCTTATTACCCAAAAAATATGCCCCTGGATATTTATCAGTTGATGATACTCTGGAAGTGTTTCTATACCTGGATTCAGAAGATCGTCCAATAGCAACCACCCAAAAGCCAAAAGCTCGGGTTGGAGAGTTTGCCTATTTAAAAGTACTCGCTAAAACTGAAGTTGGTTTTTTTCTGGATTGGGGGCTGGATAAAGATGTCTTAGTCCCATTTTCAGAACAACATCGGCCAATGGAGGTAGGAAATTCATATTTAGTCTATTTATATCTTGATCGAGTAGATGGTCGAATTACTGCGTCTTCCAAAATCGATAAATTTCTTGATGATGACCAATCACATCATTATAAGGAAAAACAAGCTGTAAATTTGATAATAGCGAATAGTACAGATTTGGGATATAAAGCAATTATAAATCACAATCATTGGGGTGTGTTGTATAAAGATGATGTTCACGAGCAATTGAGTTTTGGTCAGACAATTCAAGGATTTATTAAATATATTCGACCTGATGGGCGAATTGACTTAAGTCTGCAAGGTGGTAAAGAGACTCGTGATAAAAATGAAATTTTGATCTTAAATCATTTAAAAAAAGAAAATGGATTTATCGCCGTACATGATAAATCAGATCCAAAATTAATTTCGAATTTATTTGGTTTAAGTAAAGCTTCTTTCAAAAAAACCATTGGTCGTTTGTATAAGCGAAAAATCATAACTATTGAAAAAGATGGCATTAGACTGCTTGAAAAATAACTCAAACTAATGAGTTTGCATCCAACCGTGTTGCAGTCCTTGCTGGTATAGTGTTCTTGCTCGTTTTATATGATGATCCATGTCACTATTATCTTCTGAATTGCTAATTATAGCCAAAAGCATCGCGTACGTTATTACCGACATATCTTCTGCATTTTGTGGTTCATCACTATTATTTTCCCAATGCTGATAACAAACTCGCATACAATCTTGTTCTTTATCTGAAACCATTTCAATCTCCAGTATTTTGATTATTGAATTTATATTCTACGCGAAATGTTGATAATCACTTGTCTCTTAGCGCCAATGATTAATCAGTTTAAGTCATTGTAAATTAAATATTTTTATTACTCTGTTTGATAAGCGATTGGCGTTTAATGACAAGTTGAGTTGAATTTTGTGGCTTAATCTTAATACAGTCGCAAACATTTGATATGGGGAAAGAAATGTCTACAGAGAAAAAATTAATAAATGCAATTAACACTATCATTCTTGAAATGGGTGATACATTTGAATCACATGACAATATTTTAAATTTTATAATTGATACTTTAGAAAATAAAGGTTTTAGTAATTCGATTGATGATATTGGTAATGAAAAAACAATTGAAATGATTATATATGAACTAAAATTAGTATGTAACGATCTTGAATATCAATCAGCTCTTGAAAGTGTTATTGCTATTGGTTTGAAAGAATTTTTTGTTACACCAAAAACAACAATTGCTGAAGCTGCTCGTTTATATGCAACACATTTTAATCACACAGGTAATTTTGATGAGATTATTAATAATGTAGTAACGAGCATGGTAGAGCCAATCTTAAGGAAAAGTAAACAATTGACTATTAGAGAGGCAATTATCCTATTAGGAATTGATCCAATAAAAAAACAGCTAGTTAGTTAATATAAATGTTATGTGTGCTAATATTTGCTATTCAGGATAATTTGAGGCCTGTTTAAACGTTAAGTTTATATTAAGCTTATAAATTACTTTTTACTTAACAGATATTTTAAGTTTTCTACTCACAATCTCTATTTTAAATTAAATATATTATATCCATAAACATATTATGTATTTTTATTCATGATAAATTATTCTAAACTAAATGTAGTTGTATTGAAGTTTAGCAATTTAAAAAAAGAGAAGTTGTAATGGTTGAAAGTAATATTGAATTTAATGAAGATATTAAAAATGCTAATATCCTTGTGGTTGATGATGAAGCAATTAATATTAAGTTACTTGATCGAATTCTTTCATTAAAAGGCTATAAAAATATAGCGTTCACTCAAAACCCCAAAGAAGTCTTACACTTATATAAAAAATTCAGAAGTGATTTAATTTTACTGGATATTGATATGCCTGAATTAGATGGTTTTGGCGTAATGGCTGAGTTGAATACTTTAGATGATGACTTATTACCTCCAATTCTGGTTTTAACAGCACAATATGGTCAAAGTTTTAAACAAAGAGCATTAGATAGTGGCGCACGGGATTATGTTACTAAACCATTTCATGCCGATGAGCTTTTATCACGTGTCCGTAATTTACTTGAGGTTCAAATGGCTCATAAGTACATGCGACATCAAAATGAAATATTGGAACAAAAAATTAAAATACGTACAAAAGCCATTCATGAAACCCGTTTACAGGTTGTTCGTCGATTAGGACGAGCTGCAGAATTTCGTGATAATGAAACAGGGTTACACATTATTCGTATGAGCAAAATGGCAGTCGTTCTTGCACAAGCTGCTGGTGTGGATGAAGAGCAATGTGATTTGTTACTTAATGCTGCTCCAATGCATGATATTGGCAAAATTGGAATCTCGGATAAAATTTTGCTTAAACCGGGTAAGTTTGAGCCTGAAGAATGGGAGGTCATGCAAACGCATGCACAGATTGGTGCAGACATATTATCGGGAGATGATTCTGATTTAATGCGGATGGCTCACGATATTGCATTGAGTCACCACGAAAAATGGGATGGTACAGGCTATCCTAATAAACTTATTTCAACAGATATTCCATTTGTCGGCAGAATAACAGCAATCGCAGATGTATTTGATGCGTTAACTTCAGAACGACCTTACAAAAAACCTTGGGCTATTGATAAAGCAGTAAACCACATAAAAGAGCAAAGTGCTCAACATTTTGATCCCGTACTGGTTGGTATTTTTTTAGAGAATTTAGACGCTATAATAAATATTAAAGAAAAATACGCTGAACCAGAATATTAATATATCCTCAATGAGGATTGAGATTTAAAGCAATAAATCATCTTCAATGGCGTGGTAGGTACTTGTGGCATTTATTAGAGAGTTTGCTGTTAGTGCTGAAACGCCGTAAACCTCGGTTCTAACATGATAGTCTTCGATTATTTTTTTTAATAGCAAATCAAAGTCACCATCACCTGAAAGTAAAATTACTGTATCGACATTATTTGCAATCTGCATTACGTCTATTGTGATTCCGACGTCCCAATCACCCTTGGCCGAGCCATCACTACGTTGAATATAGGGTTTTAGTTTCACAGTAAAACCGATGTGTTTTAGCGCATCCTGAAATTTACGTTGTTTGTCGTCATCTTTATTGATGGCGTAGGCAGTTGCGGAAACTATCTCACCGCTCGCACTGATTTTTTGCCATAATTTTCGGTAATTAAATTGCCGGTTAAAGGTATCGCGGGTGGTATAGTAAATATTTTGCACATCAACAAATATTGCAATTTTATTCATTTTTTAATCTAGCCAGACTGTGTCTGTCCTTTTGTGCGTCCTTTTGCATTTGGGCGTTTCTTTTTCCAGGGTGAACCTGTTTTTTTACCTGAGGCTTTATGGTTACCGGATTTACGTGAGCTAGAATGTGATCTGCCACGGCCACCCATATTGATGGCTTGCGGTTTAATATTGGGATCAGGTTCATAGCCATCCAGCACGACTTTGGGTATGTCTCGTTTAATTAATTTTTCAATTTCTCGAAGTAATTTGAGTTCATCAACACAGACTAACGATATTGCTTCACCTTCATTTCCAGCGCGACCGGTGCGACCTATTCGGTGAATATAATCTTCAGCAGCATTGGGTAATTCGAAATTGACGACATGCGGTAATTGAGTGATGTCCAGGCCACGGGCTGCTATGTCAGTGGCAACTAAAACGCGGACTTTACCGGTTTTAAAGTTTGCTAAGGCTTTAGTTCGTGCTCCCTGGCTTTTGTTACCGTGAATCGCAGCTGAGCTTATGCCATCTGTTATGAGTTGTTCTGTTAATTTATTAGCGCCGTGTTTAGTGCGTGTAAAAACTAAGACTTGTTTCCAATTATTTGAGCCAATAAGAAAAGACAATAATTCACGTTTACGTTTTTTATCGACAGGATGTATTACCTGGGTGACTCGCTCTGATGCAGTATTACGTGCTGCTACTTCAATTAATGCAGGTGATTTCAGTAAATCTTTGGATAAACGTTTTATTTCATCGGAAAAAGTAGCTGAAAACAGTAATGTTTGTTTTTGCTTGGGGATAATGGCAAGAACTTTACGGATATCACGAATAAACCCCATGTCCAGCATTCGATCTGCTTCATCCAGAACTAAAATTTCAATCTTAGAGAGGTCAACCGTTTTTTGGCTAACATGATCTAATAACCGACCGGGTGTCGCAACGAGAATATCCACACCCTGACGTAATTTTTGAATTTGTTGGTTTATTTTGACACCACCAAAAATCACAGTGGATTTTAGTGGTAAGTATTTTCCGTATAAATGGACGCTTTCAGCTACTTGTGCAGCTAATTCACGCGTTGGCGTTAAAACCAGAGCACGGATAGGGCGGCGACCTTGCTGTGGTTTATCCGACAGCATTAATCGTTGTAATAATGGCAGGGTAAATCCGGCTGTTTTGCCTGTTCCTGTCTGTGCACCACCCATTAAATCACGGCCTTCCAGAATGATTGGAATAGCCTGTGATTGAATAGGAGTAGCTGTATTGTAATTTTTGTCTGAAATAGCACGAAGTAATTCGGGCCTAAGACCGAGTGATTCAAATGACATTGATGATGTTCTCCTGAGATCAGCCTACCCTGTAATTCAGGATTTTCCTGTTATTGGGATGGTCGAGGCGGAAACTTAAGGTATTGGGCGTATCGGAAAGGATTACCACATTTAATCAGGTGCAGACCACTAAGCACCTATGTTAGGGGCGGAGTATATAGCAGTTTATGGCCCAAAAGTAGTCAATTATGAGAATGATGGTGATTAAATAATTGTTTAGTTCAATTAAACAAATATCATTACGTCTAGGGTTGTCTGAATACACAGTGAAAGTGCAGTTACTTGTAGCGAAACACAATGATAGGCTTGAAATTATTAACACCTAGCATATAATGTGTCTATGTGTGATGTTTTTGATGAAAATTCGCTTACACTGCATAGCGCTACATACTATCCTGGTTCTTGTCAGAAGATTTCTCCTGTTAATTTCCTCGTATAATTTGTAACACTTTTTTTAATTTTTACTTTGAGGTAATAAACATGGCAACAGGAACCGTTAAATGGTTTAACGAAGCAAAAGGCTTCGGCTTTATCACACCAGACGATGGTAGCAAAGACGTATTTGCACATTTTTCAGCTATCGCTAGTGATGGTTTTCGCACATTAAATGAAGGTCAACAAGTGACTTTTGATGTGGAAGAAGGACCAAAAGGGCCACAAGCTGCAAACATTAAAGTTTAATTTATTTTTTGTTTAAAGTTTAAAAAAACCTGCAATTAATTGCAGGTTTTTTTTTGCCTGCTATTTGTTTTACTGAGTTTTCTAAAATTAGTATGCTATTCAGTTTATTTATTTTGAATAAAAGTAAACTGGCCACTATAGCGAAACAGGATTCCAAAGAGAGGATGCTTAATGATCATTTTCATTGAAAAATGCGTTTCATCAATTGGCCGCTCTTCAATATAGGCATGTCCAAATAATAAATTAATGGGAAGGGGAATTTTTATCCCCATTATTTTCCAAACATAACCTTTATCATGAAAAATGATTGCACCATTTTGAACACTAACGGCTAATTTCATCCCAACCCCAAATCGTACATATTCAATTACCTCATTTCCGGATTGCTGTTCCATATAAGATTTAAAGTGAAAGGCTTTATGTGTTTTAAATTTAAAGACACGATCCCACATGAGTTTTGAGTTATCCAGGTTTGAATTATAATGTACTTCAATTGGAACATTTGAATCGTTAAAGGGAACGATTGCCCCAAAGATTAAAGCAAAAGGGATGAGTAATTTTGCAATACTCGAATGATAAATTTCATCCATTTCACCTGTAACACAAATATAATCATTTGAGTAAGGTTTTAAATAATAATGATCTTGAATAACCTTGCCAAGATTATCCCAATCTGCTTTCAGGATCTGTTTGAATATTGGATCTGTTTTGTTCATTTTTCTATCCTACTTTAAAAGAAAACGGGTTTATTGCTCATCAAGTAAAAAATACCGAGCATAGCAATAAATGCCGGTATCCCTAAGTAAAACCAGACTTTTGTATATCGGTAGTAACTGGCCGGTAAAGAAATATTGGCTTGTGAAGCTATTATCGATAAATTACGCATTTTAATTTGTAAAAATACCACCGGTATCCAACATAGACCCGTTAGTATAAACAGAAAAACGGATAACACTAACCAGGAATCAGTTAGGCTAAAACCTGATCTTGTAACTAATAGATATCCCGTAATCGGTTGAATAATTATAGTTGGTGTTGTAAATATCCAATCGGCCAATACAACAATTTTATTAGTCTCCGCAATGGCGTGAATGTTATTTGTTCTGTCGGTTACATATTTATAAAAGGCGCTGCCTAATCCTGTTCCAAATAAGATGGTAGAACTGATAATGTGTAACCATTTTAAAATTAAATAGTCCATTGGATTACTCCTGATTTTTATCATGAAGTATTATTATGATTAAGCTTGCCAAAATAAGTGGTAGATTTTTACTAATTGCACCAAATGGGTGAAGCCACTGTTCGGGTAAAAATAGTGAAATGATTATGGTATAAGCACTGATAATTGATATTTGTATTAAGCCGGTCTGTTTTAAACGGTAATTGAATAACGTTGCCAGCCCTAATAAAAAATCCATAAGTGCAGCACTATACAAAACAATTGCTGCAAGCTGTGTAGTTATACCGACTTGTTTCAAAAGCGCATAGCTTGATTCGAGTGGGTACATAAATAGGGATGTAACCCCGGTAAATATCCAGACAAACGCAATACTGATTCTGAGTAATGGTTTTAACCAAATGAGTTTAGCTTGCCACCGATCGGCTTGATGCGCAGGGATTTGTCGCAGAGCCTCGGATATGCTTAAGGGCTTAAATCCAAAGTAATGGGTAAAGGCTGCAACATTTGAAACATTACCATGGTGTAACATTTTAATGGAATCAGAGGTAATAGAACTCACTGGCAGTAGATCTGAAACCTTACTTAACAATAATACGATAGAATAAGGCACCTGAACAAAATGATATGAGCTAATACTTAACCATTTTTTAAGTAGAATAAACAAATTCTTAAGTGAGATTTCATCGGCTCCAACAAAAGCTATTTTTATGTTGCGATAATGTTCGTGTTTAACTAGTTTAATAACAGCCGCACAAAAATCATTAATATGAATTGGTTGAATAAGCTGATTTCCAGTAGCGACCAGGGGTGTTATGGGTAGAGCGGCCATAGCTTTAAACAGGTTCATACTGTTAGCACCAGATCCAAACACAACCGAAGGCATAATGACAACCCAATCAATATTTAATGTCATCAATAAATTATCCGCAATTTTTTTTGATATATGAAACTGACTAAATGCAGACTCATCAGCTCCAAGAGCAGATATTTGAATTATTTTTTTAACTGCTGTTATTTCACATGCCTTAAATAATGCAATGGGTGTGTCGGTATGAATTATTTTAAATTTCTGTGTTTTTGTTTCTTTAATAATGCCAACGGCATTAATAACAATATCGATATTGTCTAACCGATTTATCCATTTTTCTGGTGTTGTGTCATTATTAAAATCACATTCTATTGTTTTAATAGATTGATTAGGAATTTTATTAACGCTAATTTTATGATTAGCAGCAGTCACCTGATGCCCCTGATTAATCAGTGCATTAGTCAGATGACTGCCAATAAATCCACTTGCGCCTGTAATTAAAATATTCACAGTAATTTAAAAAATTTATACAGATGTTTGTTGTAATTGAGATAGCTGTGCATCGGCACGGGCATGTTCTACTGTTGTGTTAATAGCTCGATATATAATTCTTCCAACTAAAATAAGCCCAACGAACTCACCGATTAATGTTTGTAGAATGGTTTGTTTTAATATGTAAGCTGGCACGGCCTGTCCTAATTGATAAGCATCGGCAACAGAGAAAAATATAACGATCACCAATGGTGCAATGATCATCATTAGTTGCGTAAATCGAACCCAAAACTCTGAGCTGTGTTCGGTGCCACAGGTATCTTTTAAAACTTCTTTTAAGTAGGGCGTGAGTAGATAAACGATGAAAACACTCATTGAGAGAGTAATAAATAATTGAATACCAAAAATAATTAATTCATTCATAACAATTTCCTCTTGTTGACGTTGCTGTTTCAGCTATTTCTGTATAAACAGAAATAGCTAGTTAAATAAAGTAACGAATTTTATTTTCTGGATGATTTTAAAAAACCCGTTATTTTAGATCCGATTTTCATTAATTTTGTTATGGTTGGCGTTGGAACATCCTTCATTTGCTCATACCAGTCATCTAACATTTCCATGAACGATAATGTATCTTCAATTCGTTTTTTAACGGCTTTACTCGTTTTTTTATCATCATCACTTTCAAGAACGCATTGTCGGAGCACGGTAATGGTCGGATCAATTTCACGTTTCTTACGTTCATTAATAATGACGCGGGTAATTTCCCAAAGATCTTTTAATGATTCAAAGTGATCACGTCGATCAGCCATAACATGAACCGTTTTCACCAGACCCCACGATTGTAATTCTTTAATACTGGTACTAACATTCGAGCGGGCGACTCCGAGAGTGTTGGTGATAGTTTCTGCATCCAGAGGCTCATCTGAAAGATAAAGCAGGGCATGAATTTGTGCGACTGTGCGATTAACGCCCCAGCGAGTGCCCATTTCGCCCCAATGCAGAATAAATTTTTCCATTATCAATGTCAGTTGCATATTTCAGTTCTTTCTTTTATTTCTGTTATTACAGAAATTAGATAAAATATCGACCCATGTCAAGTTATATTTAAAGTTTCAATTAACCATAATAAATTCAATACTTTAAGTGTATTGGCATTAATCACCTTCAAAAAATACCCCAATAATTTCTAATGTGTGATGAGCAACATAATAATTTTGTGACTTATTACCAAAGGTAATTATTACAATTGAAGCAGTTCAATGGCTTAACTAAATTATCAATACTTTAAAAAGGATGATAGCCATGACAAAAATAACCGATACAATTAAACCGTTTGTTACCAAACTAAAATTACCATCAACATTAACACCAAAAGAACACGCCACAATTTCAATAAGTCAGGACAATGCTACTATTTATAAGGATGAAGATTCTGGTCATGAAATTACAGTACCAATATGGGGATTCAATGGACAATATCCGGGGCCGACCATCGAAACAGAGCGCGATAAAACAATCACCATTAATTGGGTTAATAATATTAAAGAGGATGAACGTAATCCTTGTAAAGCCGATATCGTGACCTTTGAGGGTAACGCTAATGAATCTATTCCTCAAAATATACTAGAAGCATCAAGTCAAGATCCTCTAATAATAGGGGATGCTAGTAATGGTGCAGAAGGTAAAGGATTTGTAGTTACGCATTTACATGGTGGTAAAGTACCCCCAAATTATGATGGTTGGCCAGAAAGCATGTTACTTCCCAAAAAAGACGGTGAAGAACCTCAATCGCGTTTATGTCGTTATGAAAACAAACAACGAGCCATGACGCTGTGGTATCACGACCATGCTATGCATACTACTCGCCTAAATGCCTATGCCGGCCTTGCAGGTTTATGGGTAATACGTGATGAAGAAGAAAAATCATTATGCCTTCCTTCTGAAGAATTTGAAGTACCATTAGTAATACAGGATAAGAATTTAACTGATATTAATGATTTTAGTTCTAATAGAGATAATGCACGTTTACTGCATCGGGTTGAAAAAGATGGTCCTCTTGAATTCTTCGGCCCATTAACACTGGTTAATGGTGCTATTTGGCCAAAGCATAAAGTTAAGTCACAGGTATATCGCTTAAGATTGTTAAACGCATCCAATGCCCGTTTTTATCGTTTACGTTTTGCAGAATTGGCTGATGATGGTAGCTATAACTGGTGTGATACAATTCAAGTAAAACAAATTGGAACGGATTGTGGCTTAATGCAACAACCTGTTGATTTACCCAATAACGGTTTGGTTATTGCTCCAGCGGAACGAGCAGATTTAATTGTTGATTTCTCCAGTGTTAAAGGGAAAAAAATAGTTTTACTAAATACAGCAGAGGCACCTTTTGCCAATTCAGCTCCATTACCTTTGGCTGATTTATTTCCTGCAGATCCGGCAACACATACTATTGATGGAGAGGCATGGCGTACTCCTTATCCACAGGTCATGATGTTTGACGTTGATGTTAATAACTCAACAGCCTTTGATTTTGCAGCCCTTGCATTAAATATGAATGAGAAAGTAAACAGTTTCGCCAATGAAGATCCAATTCCGCATTTACCTCAAGTACCTGAGCAAATAGTACGAACAGGAGCCCTGGTAGAAAAAACGGTAGAAATGAAAGATAAAGAAGGTAAAATAAAAAAACAAGTGATATTAGTGCAATGGGAGTTATCAAAAAAATCTGCGGTAGGTGAAACTATGTTACCAATATTAACTGCACAACGTGAAGTTACAATTGATGGTGAAGAATTTGTTGTAACCGCAGAACGTTTTCAAGACCCGGTAAACTGGGTAATTAAACATGGTTCAACTGAAAAATGGCGTTTTATTAATTTGACTGAAGACACTCATCCCATGCACGTTCATCTGGTACAATTCAGATCAGTTGCACGAAAAAATATTAAAGTTGAAGGCGTAATTGGTGATACAAGTGTTGTTGATTTTGTTAATGACAAATCATTAAATAATGAAACAATTGTAATTAATGAAGATACAGCAAATCCAGCAAGTCTCGATGAAAATGAAGAGTTTGGTTATAAAGATACCCTTCGCGTTAATCCAGGGGAAATGGTAGAACTAGTCGCAACATTTGAAGGATACTGTGGTCGTTATGTTTATCATTGTCATTTATTAGAACATGAAGATCACGATATGATGCGACAATTTATTGTAACCAGAGATGATATGGATGGCGGTGAATATGGACTACCAATATCTGTTGGTTTGGATAATATGTTGCCATTAAATGGAATGAAGTCAGCTTCAGGAATGAAATAGTTAAGAAATTAAATTTGTAAATTATAATAGTATTGTTCACGGTAAAATTTAATATGATTTATTTTTACAGTGAAAAAATTTAATTAATATTTCACTGCTGTCCCGTTAACATGATAAGTTAACGGGACAGCAGTGTTATTATTTATAAAATATATGACGTCCTATTGACGCAACTCGCCGGAATTTTTTTCGCCACCAGGGTTTAACTGCAATTGAGTGATAGTGAGTTGCATTACCAATGGTGTTTTTGAGTTTTTTATCTTTCCATGCCTGGGCAATTAGAAGGCTTTGATACCATTCTTTTTTATTGCGTGGAGTATCTGATTTACCATCAGTAGTCCATGAAAACTGTGAGACAAATTTCTTTTTATTAGTTTTCCATTTTTTTTGCCAGATAACATCACAAACATCATTAGGCCAGCGTTGATCCTTAACACGATTGGAAACAACAAAAATCACTGCAATTTTTCCTTTATAGGGTTCACCACTGGTTTCAAAATACAGATTTTGAGCATGACAATAAACGTCGTCATTTAACTCCAGCTTTCGGATTTTATCATACAGCGTTATTTTAGTTGGCTTGGAAAAGCCGGTTAAAAAGATAGAAAAAAAGAGCAGTAAAAATATTTGAATAGTTCGCATCGTACATCTTCCATGACTTTTGAACTGCACATCCAAGGGGGGGAATTAATGCTACAACTCAGTATCGGGTGAAAAAAATAGTGTTGGTTAGTAAGCTAGAATACTACCATAGTCTCAGATATTGTTTAATACCGCATAAATAGTATGCATCAACCCAATATTCGATATTAACGATAGAATCAGCAATAAATGCCTATATATGGTTATTTTTGTAGAGCGTACTTTTTCAGTTTATAAAAAAATTACCACTATCCTGGAACGAAACTGAAATTAGGCTCTCAAATGAAAATGCAGAATACTATAATTTAAAAGTTTCATCATTATCCTGGTGAGATAAGCCTGTTTTTTTAAACTGTCAGGATAAAATAATAAGGATCAATTATGCTCGATACCAGTTTAATAGTGGAGTTACTTCAAGTACTAGCTTACCTTTTTGTATTCACAGTCGGATCGATCTTATTATTGATAATTATTGTTTTTATTATTGATAAAGCTCAAACCAAACAAGCGATACGGCATAATTATCCGGTTATTGGACGCTTTCGTTATTTGTTTGAGGAAATGGGCGTTTTCTTTCGGCAGTATTTTTTTGCAATGGATAGAGAAGAATTACCCTTTAATCGAGCCGATCGTTCCTGGGTTTGTCGGGCAGCTAAAGATATTAGTAATACCACGGCATTTGGTTCAAC